>JAQVKV010000283.1 GCA_028694545.1 Zavarzinia sp.
TGAGCAGCAGCACGCCGGCCAGGACCTGCAGCAGGAGATAGGCCAGGCCGGCGCGAATCGCCTCCATCGTGCCGCCGGCCATGATGATGAGGGCCGACGCGATGGCGATCACCTCGGTCCAGATCATGAGCGAGGGCAGGCTGGTGCCGGCGATGGCGGCGGTGCCGGCGCCGGTCGCGATCAGCCCGCAGGCGACGGCCGTGCGGTCCGGCATGGTCGCGGCGAAGAGCAGGCCGGCGGCGGCAACCAGATGGAAGGCCAGCGCCAGCGCCCCGTCCAGCGGGGCGAGGGCCGGCGCATGGCCGTCGACGAAGAGGAAATAGAGGCTGGCGATCAGGCCGAGCCAGCCGACATTGCGCGCCGCGATCGGCAGCGACAGGGCGGTGGCGAAGGCACCGGCCAGCAGGAGCGGCCAGCCCGCCGGCAGCGCGGTGAAATCGAAGGCGAGGGCTTCGGTCATGGCAGCACTCCCAGCCCGATGACAGGGGCGACGAAGCCGAGGATCGCCGGCGCAGCAATGAAGAGGACGACGCAGCCCGCCGCCGTCACCACGGGCGGGATCAGGGCGAGGACGGGCAAGGAGCCTTCCTCGTGATGATGCTCATCCTTCTCGGGCAGATGGTGGGGGTCCTCGTCATGGGGCTTGCGGAAGAAGGCCTGGATGAAGATCGGCACCAGATAGCCCAGCGTCAGCAGGGTCGAGAGGCCAAGGCAGACGGTGAGCACCACCATGTGCCGGTCGACCGAGGCTTCGAGCAGCAGGAACTTCGGCCACATGCCGCCGAAGGGCGGCAGCCCGGCGACGGAGAGCGAGCCGAACAGGAAGGCGATCATGAGCAGGGGCACCTTGGCGCCGATGCCCGCGATCTCAGACAGTTTCTTCTTGTGGGTGGCGAGCTGGATGGCGCCCGCGCCGAAGAAGAGGGTGATCTTGCCCCAGGCATGCATGACGAGCTGCAGGATGCCGGCGGCGATGGCGATCGGTTCGCCCAGCGCGACCGCCAGCGTGACCATGGCGAGCTGCGCCACCGTCGAATAGGCGAGCCTGGCCTTCAGGTCGTCCTTGGTCATGGCGATCAGGCTGGCGGCGATCACGCTCGCCGCCGCGACGACGACGAGAAGATCGCCCACACCCCGTCCGATCACCTCGATCCCGAAGATGTAGACGGCGATCTTCAGCAGGGTGAAGACACCGGCCTTGACCACGGCGACCGCATGCAGCAGGGCGGAGACCGGCGTCGGCGCCACCATGGCGGCGGGCAGCCAGCCGTGCATCGGCATCAGCGCCGCCTTGCCCACGCCATAGGCGAACATGAAGAGGAGGATGGCCAGCAGCCCGTCGTCCATCTTGCCGTCCAGAATGCCGCCCGGTGTGAAATCGAGGGTGCCGGTGGCGATCCAGGTCCAGACGATGGCGCCGAAGAAGGGCACCAGCGAAGTCGCCAGCAGATAGGCGAGATAGCGCCGCGCCCCCGCGATCGCCCCTTCCGTCTGCCAATGGACGACGAGGGGATAGGTCGCGAAGGTCAGCGCCTCATAGGCGACGAAGAGGGTGGCGAGATTGCCCGCCAGCGCGATCGCCATGGCGGAGCCGAGGGCCACCGCGAAACAGGCGTAGAAGCGCGTCTGGCGCGGCGCATGCTCCGCCCGCATGTAGCCGATCGAATAGAGCGAATTGAGGCCCCAGAGCCCGGCGGCGACACCGGCGAAGACGAGACCGATCGGCTCCGCCCGCAGCATGACGCGGAAGCCCGGCAGGATCTCGGCCAGGACGAGGGGGGTCGCGGTCGTCGCGTCGAAGCTCGAGATCAGCTTGAAGACGATCAGGGCCAGCCCGCCGGCGCCGACCAGGGTCACAGCCTCGCGCAGGTTGGGGAAACGGCCGCAGATGATGATCAGCAGGGCGGTGGCGAAGGGCAGCAGGACCGCCGCCAGCATCAATTCGTGCTGGGTCATGGCGTGCCTCCCGCCATCTGCAGGGCAATCCTTGTGGAAAGCTCCACGATCGGCGCGCTGTAGATGCCGAAGACCACGGTGCCGGCGCCGAGCAGGCCGACCGGCAGCCAGAAGGCCGGGTGCATGTCGCCCGCGGGCGCGTCCTTCGCGGGTTCGGCCAGCATGGTCGCCTCGAAGATGCGCCAGATATAGGCGACGGTGAGCAGGGACGAGAACAGGATGCCCCCGGCCACCACCCAGTCGCCAAGGTCGACGGCGACGCGCACGACCGACAGCTTCGAGACGAAGCCCGCGGTCAGCGGCACGCCGATGAGCGCCAGCCCGCCGATTACCAGGAAGGCGAAGGCGGCGGGCATCTGGCGCGACAGGCCGGCCATGGCGGCAAGCTGGGTGCTGCCCCGGCGATGCATGATGGCGCTCGCGGTCGCGAACATGCCGCCCTTGATGATGGCGTGGTTGAACAGGTTGATCAGCGCCGCCGCGATCCCGGCGACACCGCCAAGACCGAGGGCGACCAGCATCAGCCCGAGATTGGCGATGGACGAGAAGGCGAGCAGGCGCTTCAGGTCCCGCGCGGTGATGGCGATGGCCGAGCCGAAGACCAGCATGGCGAGGCCGACCGGCGGCATCAGGGCGGCGAAATTCACCCGGCCCAGCTCACCCGGCGTATGGAAGACCACGTCGGCCAGGCGGATCATCAGATAGATCGAGACCTTGGTGGCCGTCATGGCGAGGAAGGTCGCCATCACCGTCGGCGAATAGGCATAGGCGTTCGGCAGCCAGCGGTGCAGGGGCAGCATGGCCGCCTTCAGCGCGATGCCGACGAAGAGGAAGGACGAGCCGACGATCACCGCCCGCTTGCCCGCCATGGGCAGCCGGTCACCGAGATCGGCCATGTTCAGCGTGCCGGTGACGACATAGAGGAAGGCGATGCCGATGACGAAGAAGGTGGCGCCGGTCGCCCCGAGGATCAGATAGTCGAAGGCGGCGGTCAGCGCCCGGCGGTCGCGCGAGCTGCCCGACGCGATCAGGACATAGGTCGAGAGCGACGAGATCTCGAGGAAGACGAAGACGTTGAACAGATCGCCCGTGATGACGATGCCGAGCAGGCCCGCGAGGCAGAGCAGGAAGGCGGCATAGAGGCGCGAGCGGTCGCCCGGCGCCATCTCGGGCGCGATGCCGGTCGCCATCATCAGGCTGACGAGGCCGCCGCTGACCGTCAGCAGCACGGCGAGGCCGGCCGAGAGCAGGTCGACGCGATATTCGATGCCGATGGGGGCCGACCAGTTGCCGAGCGCGTAGGAAACGACGGTGCCGTCCCACGTCTGGTTCAGCAGGGCGAAGGCGATCACCACGTCCACCCAGGCGATGATCATGGCGAGCGGGGCGGCGATGCGCCCGTCCCGGATCAGGGCGATGACCGGGGCGGTGAGCAGCGGCAGGACGACGACGAGAACGGGCGCATGGGCAAGGATCGAAGCAGGCAACAGGGTCACGACCGCGCCTCCCTTTCAAGGTCGGTCACGGCGGGCTGGTCGGGCCCGGTCAGGGGCAGGAGGTCCTCTTCCTCGACCGTGCCGAAGGCTTCGCGGATGCGCACGGCAAGGGCCAGGCCGACGGCCAGGGTGGCGACGCCGACCACGATCGCGGTCAGGATCAGCACCGAGGGCAGGGGATTGGAATAGACCGAGAAGGCATCGTCCAGAATGGGCGGCGTGCCGCCGTCCACCACGCCGATGGCGATATAGAGGACGAAGACCGAGACCTGGAAGATGCCGAGGCCGATCAGCTTCTTCACCAGATTGCCCTGGGCGATGACGATGTAGAGGCCGGTCATCATCAGGACGATGACAGCCCAATAGGGGAACAGGCCGACGAGGTCTTTCACTTTTCACCTCGGCTGGCGAAGCGCTGGAACAGGATGATCATGACGCAGGCGACGGTCATGAAGACACCCAACTCGATCGCCGTCAGGCCGACCTGCTGGCCGGTGGGGCGGGGGGCGAAGGCGTCGTAGTCGAGGAACTGATGGCCGAGCAGCAGGGCGACCACGCCGGTGCCGCCATAGGTGAGCACGCCGAGGGTGGCGATCACCCGCAAGACCCGCTCGGGCACCAGCTTGTTCAGGGCATCGATCCCGAAGACAAGGCCATAGAGGATCATGGCCCCGCCCAGGATGGCCCCCGCCTGGAAGCCGCCGCCCGGACTGTAGGAGCCGTGGAACTGGACATAGGGCGCAAGGAACAGGGTCATCGGGATGAACAGCGTGGCGACGGCGCGCAGGATCACGTCCCGGTCCGCCCGTGCCGGCGCCTCGCCTCTCGCCAGCGGCCGCGACTGCGCGCCACCGAGCAGGAGCAGGACGCCCAGCGCCGCCGTGAAGACCACGACGGTCTCGCCCATCGTGTCATAGCCGCGATAGGAGCCGAGCACGGAGGTCACGATGTTGATGACGCCGATCTCGCCCTTGCTCTCGTTGATGTAGTGGGGGGCGACATGGGCATTGGCCGGGGCGCCCGGATCGCCGAAGCGCGGCAGTTCCAGCGTGCCGTAGACGAGGGCGAGGCCGCAGACCGTGGCCACGACAAGGCCGACGACGGAGGCCCGGCGCCCGCCCCGTTTCTCCTGCCGGCCGACCAGGCGGATGGCGGCGATGGTGAGCACGGTGGAGACGCCGGCGCCGACGCAGGCCTCGGTAAAGGCGACGTCCGGCGCATCGAACAGCACGAAGAGCGCGCAGCAGGTGAAGGAGAAGATGCCCGACAGCATGGCGACGACGAGAAGGTCGCTCATGAAGGCGACCGCGACGGCGATGGCGCCCAGCGCGGCCAGCAGGCCGATCATCAGCAGGGTTTCCATGGTCA
>JAQVKV010000284.1 GCA_028694545.1 Zavarzinia sp.
CGGCACGGCCCGCATCGGCCCGGCCTGGCAGTGCTGGACGACATCGAAAATGACGAAAACGTCAAGTCGCCGGAGCAGCGCGACAAGCTCGAAGCGTGGGTTGACAAGGCAGTCATGAACGTCGGCGCCGCCGATGGCAGCCTCGACGTAATCTACGTCGGAACGACTTTGCACTATGACGGCGTTCTGATGCGTAAGGTGCGGAATCCGTTGTGGAACGCCAAAGTCTTCGCCTCGATCATCAAATGGCCCGACGCCATGGACCTCTGGGAGGAATGGGAAAGCCGGCTTCGCAATGAGGGGCCGGCGGATGCCGAGGCATTCTACGCCGCGCGTGTGTCCGAGATGAACGCGGGCGCCGTGGTGTCCTGGCCAGAGGTCCGGCCGCTCATCAACCTCATGAAGTTGCGTGTCAAGATCGGCGCGGCTGCCTTCGACGCGGAGCAACAGAACGACCCGATCTCGTCGGATGATGCCCTGTTCGGGGCTATCACCTTCTGGGTGTCGAGGCTTGATTCCTGGATCTTCTTCGGCGCGGTCGATCCCTCCTTGGGCAAGCAGAACCGATCCCGTGACCCCTCGGCCGTGCTGGTCGGCGGACTGAACCAGGAGACCGGCATCCTCGATGTCGTGGAGGCCTCGATCAGACGCCGCCTTCCGGATCGGATCATCGCCGATGTCATCGAGTTCGAGCGCCTGTACCATTGCGTTCGATGGGCCATCGAAAGCGTACAGTTCCAGGAGTTTTTTCGGACGGAACTGGTCAAGGTCTCGGCGGCGGCGCGGGTGCCGGTGCCGGCGGTGCCTGTTATCCCCATTGCCGACAAGGCGCTGCGGATCGAGCGGTTGCAGCCGCATGTGGCTAACGGCCTCATCCGCCTGCATGCGGACCAGCGCGTCCTGCTGGATCAGGCGCGGCACTACCCGATGGTCGACCACGATGACGGGCTCGATGCCCTGGAGATGCTGTGGTCCTGCGCGCACGGCGCGGTAGCACCTGCGGCGGCGACAATAGAACACGAAACATCCCTTCCGCCGTCGATCGGGCGGCGCATGCTGACGCGAGCCGGCGGCATGTTCAGGAGATCCGCATGATCAGGGCTGCGCTTGTCCGCCTCGGGCTGATGAGGGAGGCCGCTCCGGCCTCCGCCGCCGGCAGGACGATCGAGGCGCGCGATGATGACGAGGGCTGGCGCCCCATTTCGCGTGACAGGCAGCGCGACCTCTCGCCCGTCGATCAGCGCCGCATGCAGGAGCTGGCCTATCACGGCTGGGAGCAGCACCGCGCCGCCAACCGCCTGGTCGAGCTGCCGATAGCGTTCATGCTGGGGGACGGGGCCCGTGTCGAAGTAGACGACGAGCAGGCACAAGCCTGGCTCGACGCCTGGTGGAGCGACCCCATCAACCGCTTCGATCTGAGGCTCGAGAAACGCATGCGTGATCTCTCGATCTTCGGCGAACAGGTCATCACGACCTACACGAATCCGATCTCCGGTCATGTCCGCCACGGCGCGATCGACGCCCACAACATCACGGATGTGATCACGGATCCCGACAATGCCGGCCTGGTGATCGGCGTCGAGATCGCGGACCGGGCGGGCCAGAAGCGCACCTACAAGGTCAACCTGGACGGCGATGACGCCGAACTGCTCCGCGTGCCGGCCCTCGTACTGCGCGAGAATATGACCGCCGGCGAGTGCCACTTCTGGCAGATCAATGACCTGCTGTCCGGCTCGCGGGGGCGGTCCGATCTGCTGTCGGCAATCGACCTCGCCGATGCCTACACCCAGCTCATTTTCGGTGAAGTTGAGCGAGCCGTCGCGCTCCGCTCGGTGATGTGGGATGTGAAGATGACGGGGGCGACCGCCGAACAGGTCGAGGCGCGCGCCCGGAAGATCGGCCCCCCGACGCCGATGTCGACGAGAGTGCACAATGAGATGGAGGAGTGGGCCGTGCTGTCCCCCGCGCTCGGCAGCGCGGACGCAAACGGAACGCTGCGCACTGTTCGCAACGAAATCCTGGGCGGCGGCACCATCCCCGAGCACTGGTATGGCGGGGGCGGCGACGTCAACCGCGCGACGGCGGCCGAGATGGACGAGCCCACCTATGTGGTGTTCCGCCGGCGTCAGCTCTTCTGGGTTGCAATCCTGGAAGCGGAGGCACGGCATGTCATCCGCTGCCGCCTGCGGGCGATGGGGCGCGATCCCGCGAAAGAGATGCAGGACCCGGCCATGCGTCCTCGGGCGCTCTTGCCGGCCATGAAAAGTGAAGACATCTCGCGCTACGCCGCCGCCCTGGCGCAGGTCGTGTCCGCCGTGCTGGCCGCGATCAACGACGGGCTGATGACCGAGGAGACGGGCTTGAGCATCATCGCGGCCGTCGCCGCGAAAATGGGTGTCGAGGTCGACCCGGCCGACGAACTGGAAAAAGCTCGCGCGCAGGCAACCAAGAAGCGGGAAGCGGATGCCTTCGCCCCGCCGCCGCCCGACCCGGATGCCCAAGGGCAGCCGTGAGCGGCGACAAAGACAAGGACCGGCGGTTTCGGGCCGAGCGCGCCGCCCAGGCGAAGCGCGGCGCCGCCATCCAGTCCGACACGTTTGCCGAAATCTCGGCCTATCTGACCGAGGCCGAGAGGCGGATCAAGGCGGCGCTGGCTGGCACGCCGACCGAGTTCGAGGCGTATCGCCTGTCTCAATTGCAGGGCGAGGTGCGGCGCGCGATGGCGGCGTGGGAATCGAGTGCGTCCGGCGCTATCTCGCGCGGCATGGATCAATCCTGGTCCGCCGGGCAGGACCTGGTCACCGAACCGCTGAGGGCGGCGGGCGTGGACATCACCGCCCGGCTGACCGCGATCGACACGCGGATGCTCGACTCCTACAAGGTCATGCAGACCGATCGCATACGGGACTACTCGACGACGGCGATCAATCGCATCAACACCGAAATCGGGCAGGCCGCGCTTGGCGTCCAGACCCCTTTCGAGGCCGCCTCGAAGGTCGCTCGACACCTGGACGATGCCGGCGGTCGGGCACGGATGCTGGTCCGGACCGAACTGGGGGCCATCTATGCCGCTGCCGGCCATGCGCGCATTGCGTCGGCGATCAAGGCGGGCGTAACCGGCCTGCGGAAGCAGTGGCGGCGATCTGGGAAACTCCACCCCCGCCTGACCCACGAGCTGGCGGATGGTCAGGTGCAGGAGATCGACAGCCCCTTCATGGTGGGGGGGGGCAGGATCATGTTTCCCCGGGCGCCGGATGCGCCCGTGGGCGAACGGGTCAATTGCGGCTGCACGCTCCTGCCGTGGATGGATCACTGGCGCGTGCGGGACCAGGCGGAGCGGCCCTACACCGACGAGGAGCTGGCGACCTCGACCAGCGCCCGCAAGGTTGAACAGATCCGCGCCGATGTCGCCCGTGCGGCGCCGAAGCCAGCCGATCAGGGGCTTGACGCGCGCCTTGCCGCCGCCGTGATCGATGCACGCCATTATCTGGTGACACAGGGCCTGTCCACGCGACATGAACATCTTGTCGCGCTCGATGAGGCCACGGGCCTTGCGATTGCCCGGCATACATCCGGAAAGGCCGGCTCGGTCGAAATCACGGCCGATCTGATCGCCGTGATTGAAGACCCAGCGAAGAAGATCGCGCTATACCACAATCATCCGCGCTCCACGGCGCTGTCGGTGCCGGACATCCTGCGCCTGGACCGGTTCCCGGGGGTCTCGTCAATCGCCGCCTATGGTCATGACGGTGGGCAGACCGTGATCCGGCGCGGCGCGCGCTGGGGAGAGAAGGCCTTCAAGTCCTTCATCCAGGCGGTCGACGAAATCACCCGTCGTGAAATACAGCGCCGCGTGAACGCCGGCGAGATCTCGACCTCCGACGCGTCCATCCTGCACACGTGGGCGCGCATGATGATCCTCGCCAAGACACCAATCGTCGACGTGGTCGCGGAACCTGGCCGACGGTGGTATCGTTTGGTGGAGAGTGCGGCCTGGCTGGACGACTTTGCCGAGCGCGCCGCTGCTCAATTGATGGAGTTGGCCTTGTGACCTGGCTGGCGAAAGACGAGCCCGACGATCTGTACTCGGCCGATGCCTGGCGCGCCTGGCGCGCCGAGGTCTCGGCCCTGCCGGCCGACGTCGAGAACAGGTCGGACCTGCTGGCGCTGGCCGATCGCTGGCTCGCGGATCTCGATCCGTCGGGGGTGGCGGGGGCCGTCCAGCCCGACGAGGCCAAAAGAGCCCCGTAGAGCGTCGAAAGGCGTGCTCCGCCCCGGATGGACGGCGATGTGACTTACCCCCACTGAATCCTCAATCGAAGCCCTCGAAAACGCGGTTGCGCCCATGGTGTCGGGGGCGGCGCCGGCCGGACTGATGTTTTCGCCGTGATGCCCGGAAGATCGGGCCATGGCGAAGGCAAAACCCACCCCCAAGATTTCCGAGGGCGTCACCCCCGATGGTGATGCCGGCCGGGCGGCCATCGTGACCGATGCGGACCGCTCCGTCGCCGGCGGCAGCGATGCCGCCGGCGACACTCCGCCCACGACCGAAGCGGCCGACAAGGTCGCTGCCGAACCGGCACCGCCGGCGGCGGCGCTGAGCCCCTCGTCGATGCGCGTTTTCAGGCGCATCGACGAGGGGGGCGAGCGCGCCATCGAAATCCCCGGCCCCATGCCCGCCGAGCGCAACGAGCGCGACGCGGCGGCGGCCTTGGCCGGCGTCGCCGTGGGCGACGTCTTCGCCTGGCGCTTCGGCGACGAGTTGACGGTCGTCACACGTGAGGGCCGAAAAATCCGGGTGCGCCGCGATGACTGAC
>JAQVKV010000285.1 GCA_028694545.1 Zavarzinia sp.
GATGACGTGGATCAGGATCGGGCCGTTGCCGGCATCGCGGGCATTGCGCAGCACCGGCAGCAGATGCTCGAAATTATGGCCATCGATCGGGCCGACGTAATAGAAGCCCAGTTCCTCGAACAGAGTGCCGCCGCCGGACGCCATGCCCCGCGCGTATTCTTCCGCCCGCTTCGCCGTGCGTTCGAAGCTCTTCGGAAAACGCTGCATCATCTGCTTCGCCAGATGGCGGAAATTGACGTAGGAGCGCGACGACATGAGTCGCGCCAGATAGGCGCTCATGGCGCCAACGGGCGGCGCGATCGACATGTCGTTGTCGTTCAGGATGACGATCAGCCGGCTGTCCATCGAGCCCGCGTTGTTCATCGCCTCATAGGCCATGCCGGCGGACATGGCGCCATCGCCGATGACCGCGATCACATGGTTGTCGCCGCCCTGCAGGTCGCGCGCCACCGCCATGCCGAGGCCGGCCGAGATCGAGGTCGAGGAATGGGCGGCGCCGAAGGGGTCGTATTCGCTTTCCGACCGCTTGGTGAAGCCGGACAGGCCACCGCCCTGGCGCAGGGTGCGGATACGGTCGCGCCGGTGGGTCAGGATCTTGTGCGGATAGGCCTGGTGACCAACGTCGAAGATCAGCCGGTCCGCCGGCGTATCGAAGACATAATGCAGCGCCACGGTCAGCTCGACGACGCCGAGCCCCGCACCGAGATGCCCCCCGGTGATGGAGACGGCATCGATCGTCTCGGCCCGCAGTTCGGCCGCGAGCTGGGTCAATTGCTCCTCCCCCAGACGACGCAGGTCCTCGGGGCCGGCGACCTGATCGAGAAGGGGAGTGAGCGGCGGACTGATGGTCACCGTGGTCATGTCCTTAACTTGGCCCGATTCAGGACTTCCGTTCAATCACATATCGGGCCAGCGCGGAAAGGTTGTCGGCGCGGCTGCCGAACATCGCAATGTGACGAATTGCCTGATCGATCAGGCGTTCGGCCTGGGCGCGGGCGCGCTCGACGCCGAGGATCGAGACGAAGGTGGCCTTGCCGCGCGCGGCATCCTTGGCGACCGCCTTGCCCGTGTCTTCCACCCGCCCCTCGACATCGAGAAGATCGTCGGTGATCTGGAAGGCGAGGCCGAGATCGTGGGCATAACCGCGCAACGCGGCGCGGGCCTCGGGGCTCGCCTTGCCGAGGATGGCGCCCACCTCGGCGGCGGCCTGGATCAGGGCGCCGGTCTTCATCTTCTGCATACGGGTGACGGCACCGAGATCGAATTCCGCATCCGGTGCCTCGGCCGCGAGATCGGCCATCTGCCCGCCCACCATGCCGTGCGGGCCGGATGCCTGCGCCAGCACGGCGACGAGTTCGAGGCGCACGCGCGGATCGTCATGGGTATCGGGCGCCGCCAGCAATTCGAAGGCATAAGTGAGCAGGGCGTCGCCCGCCAGTACCGCCGTCGCCTCGTCGAAAGCCTTGTGCACCGTGGGCTTGCCCCGGCGCAGGTCGTCGTCGTCCATGGCCGGCAGGTCGTCGTGAACGAGGCTGTAGCAATGCACGCATTCGACGGCGGTCGCGGCGCGCAGCGCGCAGACCCGCTTCACATCGAAGATCCCGGCACTTTCGAGCACGAGGAAGGGCCGCAGCCGCTTGCCGCCCGAGAGCGAGGCATAGCGCATCGCCTCCATCAGCCGGCCTTCGGGCCCGATGGCGGCGGGCAGCAGGCGGTCCAGGGATTTCTCGACGTCAGCGGCCGCGGCCGCGAGCGCCGCGTGCAGGGGGGATTCGGTCATCGGGAATCAGCTCGCATCGAAGGCGCGGGTCGACAGTCCACCCTCGGGGCCGGTGACGATCGCTTCCACCCGGGCCTTGGCCTGGGCCAGCTTGGCCTCGCAATGGCGCTTCAGCATGACGCCCCGGCCATAGGTTTCGATCGAGGCCTCGAGATCCACGCGCCCTTCCTCCAGCTGCCGGACGATCCCCTCCAATTCGCGCAACGCGGCTTCAAAGCTCAATGCGGCGATGTCTTCGGGCAACGGGGCAGTATCGGCGGGCATGGCGGATCTCGACGGACGGTATGCGGACGGCGAAAGGGGCACCGTGTCGGGCAGTGGTAAACGCCTTGAAAGGCCCTGACAAGCCGGAACGCCGCCGCAGTGACGGAAGCCCACCTTTGCCGCCCGGCCCGCGCCGTGCTAGCAAGGGCCCACCATGGGAGCGAAGGTAAAGCCGGCATCGCGCCGCGCGCCAGGAACGGGACGCCGGGAATCCGCGCGCCCGGGCACATGGCTGGGCAGGACCTTGCTCGCCCTCGTCACCGCCTTCGTAATGGCGCTTCAGCCCATGGTCGCCGACGCCGCCATCCTGCGGACCGACGATGGCCCCCTGGGCCGGCTCGCCGCCCTCATCGGGCCGCTATGTTCCGTCGCCGCCAGCCAGAGCGGGAGGCCGGCGGACGGAATGCCGGCCAAGACCGGCGGACACGACCGCGCGGGCTGCTGCCTGCCCGGCTGCCCCATGCTGGGCGGTGCCTTGCCCGTCGCGGATCTTGCCGCCCCCGTGCCTTCGCGCTTTGCCCCCCCGGTGCGGAACATGCGCCCGGCGGATGCCACGACAAGTGATGAACGGCGCTGGGCCCCGGCCCGCGCCCGCGCGCCGCCCCTGCCGGCCTGACCCCGCATTTCCGAAAATCCGAAATCCAAACGCGCCGCCCCCGCGCGGCCCTTTCGTCAGGTCAGATCATGTCCCATTCCGTCATCCGTTTCGGCCGCGCCGCCATTGCCGCCGCCGCCCTGCTGTTCGTCGCGAACGTCGCGCAGGCCCATGAATACACCGTCGGCGCGCTCGAGATCGGCCATCCCTGGTCGCGCGCGACGCCGGCCGCCGCCAAGGTCGGCGGCGGCTATCTGAAGATCGATAATGACGCGGACGCGCCCGACCGCCTGGTGTCCATCGCCACCGACATCGCCGAGACGGTGCAGATCCACGAGATGTCCATGTCGGCGGACGGCATGATGTCGATGAAGGAGGTCGAAGGCGGCCTCGAGATCCCGGCCAAGGGCAGCGTCGAGCTGAAGCCCGGCGGCTATCACGTCATGTTCATCGGTCTGAAGCACCCGCTCGTCGAGGGCGAGAGCTTCAAGGCCACCCTGACCTTCGAGAAGGCGGGCGCCGTCACCGTCGACTTCAAGGTTGAAGCCATGGGCACCGCCAAGCCGGCGAACCACGGCGGGCATACGATGGGGCAATAAGGACGCGGACCCCGCATCCCCCTCACCCCACCCCCTCTCCCCGCAGGGGGAGAGGGTCGGGGTGAGGGGGGCGTCCGGGCTTTGGCCTAGTTGATCATCAGCGTCGCGACATGGGCCGCGACGGACGACGAGAGCGCGTAAAGGTCGTAGCCGCCCTCCAGGGTCGAAACCAGCCCGGCCCTGCACATCTTGCGCGCCATCCGCGCCAGTTCCTGCGTGATCCAGCGATAATCCTGTTCGCTGAGGCGCATGTTGGCCAGAGGATCGAGGGCATGACCGTCGAACCCGGCCGAGACCAGGATCAGTTCCGGCTTGAAGGCCTCCAGCGCCGGGAAGATGTGTTCCTCGAAGCACTTGCGGAAGGCGGGGCCATCCGCGCCCGGCGGCAGGGGCGCGTTCACGATGTTGTGGGCGCAGCCGGTCTCGCCGGCGGCGCCGGTACCGGGATAGAGCGGCGCCTGATGGGTGGAGGCATAGAACAGGTCCGGGTTCTTCTCGAACATGGCCTGGGTGCCATTGCCGTGGTGGACATCGAAATCGACCACCGCGACCCGCTTCAGCCCGTGGGCCACCCGGGCGTGTTCCGCCCCGACCGCCACATTGTTGAAGAAGCAGAAGCCCATGGCCTGATCCGGTTCGGCATGGTGGCCGGGCGGGCGCACGGCGCAGAAGGCGGAATAGGCGCCACCGGTCAGCACCGTGTCGATCGCGGCAACCACGGCGCCGGCGGCATAGAGCGCCGCGTCGCCCGTGTCCGGGCACATCACCGTGTCGCTGTCCATGTGATACTTGTTGTGGCCGACGAGACCGGTCTTCGACATCACCCAGTCGACATAATCGGCATCATGCACGCGGATGAGCTGCTCACGCGTGGCCTGCGGCGCTTCCGCCCGTTCGAGATAGTGGAAATCCTCCGCTTCCAGCGCCCGCATCACGGCGCGCAGCCGGTCGGCGCTCTCGGGATGGCCCCAGCCGGTGTCGTGATTGAGGCAGGCGGGATGGGAAAACAGGATGGTGGACATGGGCAGGCCGCTTCCGGGTCACGTTTCCGGGGCGACCGTCGACGCGACCGCCCATTGTTGCTGTTTCCTTAACTTCGCGCCGAAATGGGCACGCTTACAAGTCAGACTTAAGGCGCGACAGGGCGTTTTGAACCCTTAAGGGCCAATGCGCCACGGGACGCGCGCCTCTTCCCTCCCCCGTGCATTCGTCGTAACAAGCTCCGGCGCATAGCCGAAAGACGCGAGAGATGGCCCTGGACGACAAGACCTATCGGACCCTGGTGGAAGAATGCCTCGGGTATTGGCTCGACATTTTCGAGGAGAGCGAGGGCTTCGACGAACTCGACCTCGCCGACGGCGTCCTCCAGGCCGAGACCGAGGACGGCAAGACCTTCATCCTGAACCGCCACGTGCCGCTGCGACAGGTCTGGCTGTCGTCCCCCGTCTCGGGCGCCCATCACTATGCCTATGACGAGGCAAGCGGCCGCTGGCTGTCCACCCGGGGGGGCGAGGCGTTGGCGGACCGGCTGGCGCAGGACCTTGCGGCGATCGCCATCGATATCGCGGGCCTCGCC
>JAQVKV010000286.1 GCA_028694545.1 Zavarzinia sp.
CGCGCCACCATCGTTTTGCCGAGGCCGACTTCGTCGGCGACCAGGAACTGGCGGACAGGGTCGTCCTGGCCGTAGAGCCGATCGAAGACGTAGTCGACAGTGCGCCGCTGAAAGACCTTGAGGGGGGGCGAGCGCCGCGTCGGCGCGAAACCGTTCATTCGGCATGCGCGGCATCCTGCGTGGCGAGCGCAATTCGGAATGTGTTCCAGAGTGCGCGGAACTCGGCCGGAATCGGATCGGTATCGTCATCGTCGCCGGTTTCCAGGCGTGCGATCAGCCGTTCGATGGCGCGAAGCTGGTCTCCGCCCCGGCAGAAGGCCCGAACCATGTCCTCGAGGATGGGCGCGTCGTCGCTTGATGCGCGCCAGGCGCCCTGACCTGACCCGTCCTGCGCCGCGAGGGCTGCGGCGAAGGGATCGCCCAATTCGGACAGGAGCAGCCGAAGATAGCGGAAGAAGGCGTCCTTGCTGTCGATCACCCAGCGCAGGATGGCGGCGTGGCGCTCTGCGGGCAGCCCCTCCATCATGAGCCCGGTGCTGAACAGGATCGAGACGTCTTCCGTCTCGTCCGTCAGGTGACAGGCGAGGAACCGGGTAAGGTCGACCAAGGGCATTGCGCCAAGGTCGGCGGGCTGTCCCTGCCGGAGCGGCTCCAGCACATCGCGCGCATGTCCTTCGCCCCGCGTGATCGGCCAAACTCGCAGCGCACCGAGCCCGGTAAGGGGAAGCGGTTCGGACGGGATCAGCCAGACCCGCCAGACCGGCGCGCCATCGGCGGCGTGCTCGCCGCGCTCGCAACGGAGCGTGAGGCCGCTGCGGCAAATCTCGCGCCGGGCCTGATCCAAACGCGCCTCGGCGGCTCGTTGCGCGGCATCGGCGGCTGCCGTCTCGTCGCGCACGAACGGCCGCGTCAGCCGTCCAAACCCCTTGTCGCCGAGGATTTCCTCGACGCTGCCGACCTGCGATCGCTTCCCGGTCAGGGTGGTGAAGATCTCGACATTGCTGCCGGTCAGCAGCGCCGGCCGCGTGGCGTTTCCGGAGCCGACCGTGATCGCGGTGTCCCAGCCGCGTTCGGCGATGAACGCCTTGGCATGGAGCCCTTGCAGGGCCGCTGCGTCTTCCTCCTCGCCATCTTCCGTGGCCGCCATTTCGTCGAGCACGGCCACGCGGGCAAAGCCATCGAGCGTGGCGCCGGGCACCTGGGCGAGTTCGTCGGATCGCCCGATGAAGATGGGCTTTTCGCCGCTGGCCAGGCCGGCGAGCATCGACAAGGTTTGATCGTCGCAGAAGGGCGACACGACGCCAAGTCGAACGCAGGGTTCCGGGCGCCATGGCTTTCCGCCGAGGCCGTTGACGGCGAAGGAAACACTCTGGAATGGTTCGGGCAGGCTCCATTCGGCGCGGCGCATATCTTCGGCCAGGTCATCGACAAGCGCCTTCGTTCCGTCGGGAACGCCGACGGTCGCGAGGTCGGGGAGCTGGCGAAGGAAGTCTGCGACCGGGCGATTGACCGCTTTGGGCTGCCTGGTGATCACGCCGTCGAGGGTGGCGGCAATGTCCCACGAGCGGTCGCGCGTCAGATTTCGGGAGAGAATGAGCAGACGCAGGCGGGTGGGGTCTTCGGGCCGCAACGGCGTGAAGCGCAGCGCCCACATCTTGGGGTGGAAGGCCCCGCCTTGGGGGGCGGCGACCTCGACGATGATGCGTTCGAGCAGCGAGCACAGGCGGGAATGCGGCCGGGCGCTCGCTTGGATATGGCCGGCGTCGGTGAAGACGACGAGGCGGCCGGCGATGCGCTCGGCGCCTTCCAGCAGCGCCAGAGGATGAGAGAGGATGTCGTCCCGGTTCTCGGCGGCGAAGAGCGCCAGATTGACCGGCACGGCGAGCGCCGTCTCGAAGTCGAGCGAGAAGGTCGTGGCGACCGCCGCGTCGAAGATATAGCCCGCCGGCGGCTGAAGATTGGCGCCGTAGAGCGTTCGCTGTTCGGGATCGAGGCTGCGTCTATTCAGCATGGGCGAGATCCCGCAGGCGGGATTTGGCCTGCGCCCAGCGGAAGCTGAGGCGGTCGGCGCCCGATGCGCCTGTCCAGCGGTCGCGGACGGCGTGATTGGCGTATCGGGACTGGCTGGTCTTGAGCCGGCGTTCGCGCTCCTCGACGAGCCGCCGCGCCGCGGACGCCGAGATTACCTGCTCCGCCCCGGCCAGAACCAGATCGCGCCACTCGCTCACGAAGCGCTTGGTGGCCGGTCGGACGGCGTGCGCCGGGTGCTCCACGACATTCCAGAAATCATCGAGCGACCACGCGCGAACGGCGCCGGTATCGAGTTCGTCGCTCCAGGCTTCAAGCCGAGCGCGATAGTCCTCGATCCAGTCGTCGCGCTGGCGCAGCTCGCTGAGCGCGAGGTTATAGAGCAGCGCGGCGCCGTGCATCACATGGGAGAAGATTTCCCCATGCTGGACGAGGCGGCGCGCTGCGGATGGAAACGCCGACAGATGGGGGTGCGTCCAGATATAGTCGCAGTCCGCGTCGATGCCTTCGCGCGCCAGCATCGTGAGCAGTGCGGTGGGCTGGCTGGCGATCAGGCGGTCGATGAGGAATTGCGCCTCGTCGGTGGTCAGGCGGAAGACGGCGCGCTCAAGCAGGTCGCCGGGCATCTGGGGCAAGGCCGGATTCCAGATGGCGGGCGTCTGGGCGCCGGCCAGAGCGTCTTCGCCGCTGGATGCACCACGCGACCGGCCACGACCCCGCAAGGCGACGAACAGACTGTCGATCGAGCCGGGAAAGAGCCGGATGCCCCACGCGCCCAGGCCAGCCCAATAGACGGAACTCGGCAACCGCTGAAGCCGTGGCCCTGCATCCCGGCCGATGATTCCGTTGGACTCGCCGCCGGCTTTCAGGGCGTCGGCAAGCCGGATCTCGGTGTTGCGCGCCTCGGCGCGGAGCTGTGCTTCAGGGACTTCGCGCTTTTCCAGCGCCCGATAGAGCCAGGGAATGAACAGCATGTATCGCAAGCGCGTCTGGATCGTGCTCGTGCCTGGAAAGAGATGATCGGCGATGGAATCCCGGATCGCCCCCAGCCCCAGCTCGTCGCGGGTCTCGCGCTCCTGAAAGAGCGCCATGATGCGCTGCGCGCGCTGCCGCTCGGCTTCATCGAAATCGATCCAGGCAAGAGACGACATGGGGTCAGGATGCCTCGCTCTCAGTCGGCTTCATCGACCCGACCGGAATGGCGGCGCTGGCGGTCGTCGGCGGTTTTCGGCGGGTAGGTGACGGCCCGTGGGATGCGCTCTCCGTCACCAAGAATGGCCATCCAGTGCTGCGAGCTCTGGCGCTCGAAATCGAAGATGTCTGCATCGTAGTAGCGGACGTGGTGGAACAACTTGGTCCTTCCTTGTCGAGGCGCCAGCGCCGCAGGGTTTTCAGGCCAACTTTCCGTTGAGTGGTGACCTGCTTTTCGGCCATCACGGGGTAGTGCATTTTCTTTTCAAGACTGATGACCTCATGACAACGCTGTACACCACAGAAGCCAAGCCTTACGGCGTGATGCCGGCAGCGAACTGCTGCAGGCGCTGCCCTTCAGCCCGTGCTTCAGCCAGCAACTGGCTCCAGTCGTCCGGGGGATGGCCACTTTCCAGCATCTTTCGGAACACTCGGTAGGCGTCGTCGCTGCTCTCGTAGGCTCGCTTGGTGTCCTCGTCATTGACCCACGCGAATACGATCACCTTGGCTTGAGCGTGGTAGCGGAAGAAGAGTCGGTACTGCTGAAAGAACTTTGCCCGGAACCAGTGCTTGTGATCGTCGCCTAGGGTGCCGCCTTGGCGGTACTCAGGTCGGGCCGGATCTTGCGGGATGACGTCGAAGGCGAGCTTGGTGATCGCCGCCAGCCGCTTGCTGGCGTTCTTCTTCACGTACCCGACCGGGTCCTTCTGCTTGAAGGACTCGACCTGCTGAGCGAGCGCCTCACTCTGTGCGAGGAACAGCGGGTGGGCAAAAACCGTCCAGCCATGAATTACCAAGGGCGCAGGTTTGTCCGCACTCATTCATCGTCTGCCGACAGGGCGGCATCAAGATCGACTTCGATGCCTCCGACCAGGGAATGGAGGCGCCGGACGAGGCCGGCATCCACCGCCTGCAGGCGCTCAGGATGAGTGGCAATGTCTCGGGCCAGGAAACCCAGGAACTGTCCGAGCACTGGGTCGTCGCCCTCGGATGCCTCGGCGCGGGTCAGCACCACTTCGCCGCCGGGGCGAATGGTGTAGTGGATTTTGTCGCGCTTGCCGAGCCGAAGGGCACGACGCACGGTTTCCGGCACCGTGGTCTGGTAGCGGTCGGTCAGGGTGGATTCGGCTTCGAGGGTGGCGGGCATAGCGCTCTCCAGTCAAAGATGTGGATACTCGGCATGGTAATGCAATGCCCTTGTCAATGCAATGAAACTGCATTACCTAAGATTTTTGCCATCCTATCCCGAGTTTCGGAGGGGCGACTGCTACCAGCGGCGGTATCGGACACTGCGAGCCAGCTTATCCGCCTGCTGCCTGCTGCTGCGGGCTCGGCGGGGTCCAGCGGCGCGTGCTGGCGATTGCGTCCTTGTTGGCCGCCCGATTTCCCGCCAGTGAGCGTGGTGTCCAGTCGCACGTCGGAAGCTGCCGCGGCGCGGTGCCGTTGGGTACCATGCGCGGCCAGTTCGCGGCCGGCGGGCAGTCAGCACAGGAGTCAGATCGTGGTTCGACGCGCGTCACGGGCGTCTTCGGGTTCAGGCAAACGCACCGCGCCGGGGGACGATCCGGACACCCTGCTCGGTCTTTACCG
>JAQVKV010000287.1 GCA_028694545.1 Zavarzinia sp.
GCGACGGCGCGCCCTATATGGGCATCGTCATCGGCCGTCTGGAAGACGGCCGCCGCTTCGTCGCCAACACGCCGACGGACGCCGACGTCCTCGACCTGATGCTCGACGGCGAGGCGATCGGCCGGAAAGGCAGGGTTTCGACCGCCAGCGGGCAGAACACCTTCGACCCGCGCTGAGGGAGCGCCCCCTCACCCGCCTTGAGGCATGTCATCGCAATTCGTACTGGCGCGGCGCAGGGTGCCGCGATCAGAATCCGGGAAAACATCCCCCGAATGGAGGCGAATCATGCGCATCGGCGTTCCCAGGGAAATCAAGAACAACGAATTCCGGGTCGGCCTGACGCCTGGCAGCGTCCATGAATTCGTCGCCCATGGACACCATGTGGTGGTCGAAACCGGGGCCGGTGTCGGCATCGGCGCCGGTGACAAGGATTATATCGAGGCCGGCGCCGTCATCGCCGACAAGGCACCGGACATATTCGCCGCCGCCGAAATGATCGTGAAGGTGAAGGAACCCCAGGCGGAGGAGCGCGCCATGCTGCGCCCCGGCCAGGTCCTCTTCACCTATCTGCACCTCGCCCCTGATCCGGAACAGACCAGGGACCTGATCGAGAGCGGCGCCATCTGCATCGCTTACGAGACGGTGACGGATGCGGCGGGGGGCCTGCCCCTGCTTTCGCCCATGTCGCAGGTTGCCGGACGCCTCGCGGTCCAGGCCGGCGCCAGCGCGCTCGAACGCGCCCATGGCGGCAGCGGCATATTGATCGGCGGCGTGCCCGGCGTCGCCCCGGCCAGGGTGCTGGTGCTCGGCGGGGGCGTCGTCGGCGAGAATTCGATCGAGGTGGCGCTCGGCATGGGGGCGGATGTCACCGTGCTGGACAAGTCTCTGCCCACGCTGTCCCGCCTCGCCAAACGTTTTGGTCCGGCCCTGTCCACCCGTTATTCGACCAAGGCGGCGCTCGACCAGCTGGTGCCCGCGGCGGATCTCGTCATCGGCGCCGTGCTGGTGCCGGGCGCGGCGGCGCCGCGCCTCGTGTCCTTCGGCCATGTCCAGGCCATGCGGCCGGGCTCCGTCCTCGTCGATGTCGCCATCGACCAGGGCGGCTGCTTCGAGACCAGCCATCCCACCACCCATGAGCATCCGACCTATGTGGTCGAGGGCGTGGTGCATTATTGCGTGGCGAACATGCCGGGCGCCGTGCCCCGGACCTCGACCCACGCCCTGAACAACGCCACCCTGCCCTTTGGCCTTGCCCTTGCGGACAAGGGCGTGGTCCGCGCCCTGGGCGAAGACCCGCACCTGATGAACGGCCTGAACGTCTGTCGGGGCAAGGTGACCCATCCGACCGTGGCACGCGATCTCGGCTACGATTACACGGCGCCGGCCGTCGCCCTCGGCTGAGGCGCATTGCCGTGCGGAAGATCGTCTCCGCCCTGATCGGCGCGATCGTACTGCTCGCGGGCGGTGCCCGTGCCGATACGTTCCCCGCGAAGGGCGACCCCGGTCACGCCACCATCCGGCACCTGAAGACGGTGGATGGCGAACGCCGCTATCTCGTACAGCCGGTGCCCGGCGGCAAGGGCTTGCCCGTCGTCATCCTCCTGCATGGCGGCACCCAGGACGCACGCCGGATCTGGAAGCAGACGAGCCTGCCCACCCTCGGTCTCGAAAAGCACTTCATCATGGTGGCACCGGACGGGCTGGATGGTCACTGGAACGACGGGCGTGGCAGCACCATCGCCGCCGACGGCCCCTCCAGCGCCGACGATCTGGCCTTTCTCGACGCGGTGATCGCCGACGTCGTCGCCCGTGATGGCGGCGACCCGAACGCCGTCTTCATGGCCGGCGTCTCCAACGGCGGCTTCATGACCATGCATTTCGTCTGTTCGGGGCGCTATCCGCTGCGGGCCGGCGCCAATCTGATCTCCACCCTGCCTGTCGCGGCGCAGGGCGCGTGCCACCCGCGCCGGCCCACCCCCTGGCTGTCCCTGAACGGCACCACCGACACGCTGATCCCCTTCGACGGCCAGCCGGCCGGCGCGCGCCGCCGGGGTGGGGAACAGCCCGCCTTGCTGTCGGCCGAAGCGACTTTCGATTTCTTCGCCACCAAGGCCGGCTGCACGGGTGCCGGCGAGAGCCGGCGCCTGCCCGACCTCGATCCCCGCGACGGCTCCACCGTCCTGATGACGGAGAAAGCCTGCCCGGGCGGGGGCCATGCGACCCGCTATGTCGTCGAGGGCGGCGGCCACATCACGCCAGGCCTGAAGGTCGGCCCGGTGATCGCCCGCATGGTCGGCGGCGCCAACATGGATGTCGATACCGGCACCCTGCTCTGGTCCTTCTTCCAGGCCCGGCTTCCCGAGGCGAAAGGCGCGGGAGAACAATCGCCGTGCTCCGACGTTGTCTCTCCATCGTGGATGGACAAGGAAGGACAGGGCATGACCCGCGGAATTCTTGCCGGCATCATCGCAGGCCTGCTGATCGTCGGCGGTTACGTCGCCTATCGTGCCGACCAGAAGGACAAGGACACATTCTCGATCGAGGTCGGCCCCGAAGGCGTCAAGGTCGATCCCGCGGGCGAATGACCGGGGCGCCTAGAGTCTGTCCAGATACCAGGCGTGATCGAGAGGGTTGACCACCGCCTCGTAGCGTTCGAATTCGGCCCGGCGCAAACGGCCGTAATGCTGGTGATAGCGTTCGCCGAAATAGCGCGGCAGGATCATGCCGTCGTCATAGGCATCGAGCGCGGTCACCCAATGACGCGGCAGGCTGGGGGCGACATTGTCGTAGGCATTGCCTTCGAGCGGCGGCCCGGGATCGATCTCATGGACCAGGCCCGCGTGCATGGCGCCGAGAATGGCGGCGACCGCGAGATAGGGATTGGCGTCGGCGCCGCACACCCGATGCTCGATCCGCCGGGCCTTGCCCTCGCCCCCCGGCACGCGCAGCGAGACGGTGCGGTTCTCGAAGCCCCAGCACGGCGACGTCGGCGCGTAGGAACCGTGCTGGAACCGCCGGAAGGAATTGGCGTTGGGCGCAAAGACCGCCATCGATTCCGGCATGGCCCGCATCAGCCCGCCCACGGCGTGACGCAAGCGCGCGTCCGCCGCCTCGCAGCCGGGGGCGAGAACATTGTTGCCCTTGTCGTCGACCAGGCTGACATGGACATGCAGGCCCGAGCCCGAGATCCCGCCGAAGGGCTTCGCCATGAAGGTCGCGTCGATGCAATGGCGCCGGGCAACGGCGCGCACGGCACGCTTGAACAGGACGGCATGGTCGCAGGCCATGGCCGCGTCGGCGACATGATGCAGGTTAATCTCGAACTGGCCTGGCGCATATTCCGACAGGGCGCCGGTGACCGGCACACCCTGCGCCACCATCGCGTCCACGATCTCGCCGAGCACGGCGCGATGGGCGTCCATCTCCTCGAGCGAAAGCACCTGTGTCGACATGTCCCGCCGCCCGGTGAAGGGGGAGCGCACGGTCTGCGGCGCGCCATCCGCGTCACGCTCCCGATCGATCAGGTAGAATTCCAGCTCGCAGGCCACGACCGGGGTCAGCCCCAGTTCGGCGAAACGCGCCTGGACCCCGCACAGGACCTGGCGAGGATCGGCGAAGAAGGGCGAACCGTCCTCGTCCAGCAGGGTCAGCAGCATCTGCGCCGCAGAAGGCCCGACCCAAGGCATGGGCATGATGGCGCCATCGACGGGCACCGCGATTTGGTCACGGTCGCCCGTGTCCATGCCAAGCCCCGTCTCCTCGACATTCTCGCCATGGATGTCGAGGCCGAAGATGGAGCCGACGAGCTTCAGGCCATGGTCGATGACCTCGACCGCCTCGGCGCGGGAGACCCGCTTGCCCCGGCATACGCCGTTGGTGTCGGGCACGAAAAGATCGACGTGGCGGATCTCCGGATGCAGGTCGAGGAAATGGCGTGCCGCCTGGGCCGGATCATGCCCCTCCTCGCCCGGGCCGGGCGGGGCGTAGAAATCGGCGGGACCGACCATGCCGGCGGACGCTTCCGCCAGGCGGCGCATGGCGTCCGGCCTCGGGATCTGGTGGCCGCTGGCATAGCGGCTCATGGTGGCGACCGAAACCCCGGCACGGCGGGCGAATTCGGTGAGGGTCAGGCGCTCTCGGGCGAGGTAATCGGCGATTTTCACGATGGCCTAGGGTAGCGCGCCGCCCCGGGGCGTGGCAAGCCGGGCCTAGCCCTCAGGCGGAAGCAGGGCGAGGGTCTCGGCCGAGGGCGGCTGGCGCAGCATGCCTTCCAGCGTGTCGATCAGGTTCTCGTGGGCGATGGCCCCCGTCCATTCCGCCGGCCAGAGTTCGGGCGACTTGGCCGCCAGCGCGCGCGAAGACAGGGCGGCGAAGGCATGCAGCATGGCAAGGCGCAGGCGCTGCGCGAGAACAAGCGGCGGTAACTCCGGCAGCATGCGGCGCAGATGGGCTAGGCAACGCCGGGTCGCCGTGTCGAGATCAAAATGGATCGCCTCGAACAGCAGCTCGCGGTGGCTGGACATCACCCGGTCGAGAAAAGCCGAGGCTGCGTCGCCGCCCATCCTTGCCATGGTCTCGTCCGAGGGCAGGCCGACGAGGATGGCCAGCACCTCGCGCAGACTGCGCGGCCCGCCCGCCGCCTCCATGGCGTCGACCCGGCGGTTGCGCTCCACCTCGACGACGGCCGCCGTCTCGGCGATCAGTTCGGCGATCAGGGCTTCCTTCGAGCGGAAATAATAGTTCACGGAGCCGGCGTTCTTCTGGCCGGCCGCCGTCGTGATGTCGCGGATGGAGACGGCGTCAAGCCC
>JAQVKV010000288.1 GCA_028694545.1 Zavarzinia sp.
GAAGGCTCCATGCTGAACCCGACCTATCCCGCCGCCGTGGTCGCGGGCAATGTGGAGACCTCGCAATGCGTGACCGATGCGCTCTACGGCGCGCTTGGGATCATGGCCGCTGCCCAGGGGACGATGAACAACTTCACCTTCGGCAACGCCAGCTATCAGTATTACGAGACGATCTGCGGTGGTTCGGGTGCCGGTGACGGTTTCGACGGAACCTCCGCCGTCCAGACCCACATGACCAACTCCCGATTGACGGACCCGGAAGTGCTGGAGTGGCGCTTTCCGGTCCTGCTCGAGGCTTTCTCGATCAACCGGGGATCCGGCGGGCGGGGCCGCTGGCACGGCGGCGACGGCACCATCCGCCGCCTCCGCTTCCTCGAACCGATGACCGCCGTCATTCTCGCCAACCACCGCCGGATCGCGCCCTTCGGCATGGCCGGCGGGGAGCCCGGACGCGTGGGGCGGAACTGGATCGAGAAGACGGACGGTTCCAAGGTCGTGCTCACCGCCTGCGACAAGGCCGAGCTCGACGCGGGCGACGTCTTCGTCATCGAGACCCCCTCGGGTGGCGGATACGGCAAGCCGGACTGAGCCCCGGATACAAGCAGCCGGCAATTCGGCGGGAATACCCGGGTGGGATGAGTGGCATTCCATCCGGGCCTCATTCGGACAGGACCGGCATGGCCGGCGATATGTGGTGAAACATGACAGGGAACAGAAACGGTGTCGGCCTTCGCCATGGTGGTGCCATGGTCCTGCACACCCTTTCCCTCATCGCGTTCTTCGCCGCCGCGACCGCGCCAACCCCGCTCTATCCCCTCTATCAGGAACGCTGGGGGTTCTCTTCCTTCATCCTGACGGTCGTCTTCGCCGTCTATCTCCTGCCGTTGCTCGGCACATTGCTTTGCCTTGGTTCGGTGTCGGACAAATACGGGCGGCGCTCCGTCATCCTTTTCTCGCTCTTTCTCGAGATCGGGGCGATGGGGCTTTTCCTGTCCGCCACCGATGTCCGCTGGCTGATCGGGGCACGCCTGCTCCAGGGCCTTGCGACGGGCCTTGGATCAACGGCACTGGCAGCCGCCCTGGTCGACGCGGACAGCCGGATGGGCGCGCTCGTCAATAGCATCGCCCCGATGGCCGGCATGGCGACGGGTGCCCTGGGCAGCGGCTTCCTGGCGCAATATTCCGCCTATCCAATGATAGCCAGCTTCTCGATCCTGCTGGCCACTTTCACGCTCCTGCTGCCGTGGAACATGCTCTCGGCCGAGACCCTCACGACGCGGAACCACGCCATCTGGCTCTGGCGCCCCCGTATCGCCATCCCGGCCTCGGCGCGGGGCATGTTCCTCAGGGTCTTTCCACTCTACATCGCCGCCTGGGCCTTGGGGGGCTTCTACATGGCCCTGATGCCATCCCTGCTGCGGGCCCTCGCGGGGCCGACATCCGACTGGATGGCCGGCGTCGCGATGGCGCTGCTGACCCTGAGCGGTGCCATCGCCATCCTTTTCGTCCGGCGAAAGCCGGTCCGCTTCGCGCTCGACTTCGGCGCCATGGCGTTATGCGCCGGCGCGGCCATCCTGCTGGCCGCCATCGCCACCAAGGATCCCTTGGTCTTCTTCCTCGGCTCGCTCGTGGCCGGTGGCGGCTTCGGAGCTGGCTTCCTCGGCGCGCTGAACAGCATCGTGCCGCTCGCCGCGGTCGACGAGCGCGCCGGCCTGCTGTCGGCGGTCTATCTGACGAGCTATGCCGCCAACGCCTCGATCGCGGTCGCGGGCGGCTACATGGCCCAGATGATCGGGGTGGCGCGCACGGCCGAAGTCAACATCGGCTTCATCCTCGTCCTCTCCATCATCGGATTCTTCGCCTCGCGGAGGACGAATGGATAGGATATGGGCCTCATTCGAGGATGCTCTAGTCGGACAGGATCTTCCGGGCCAGACGGACGAATTCCCTCGCCTCCGCCTCGGTCAGCGCCTTCAGCAACTTGGCCTGAACCTTGTCCACGCGCTCACGCTGGCTTTCGACGATCTCTCGTCCGTAGCCCGTGATGAAGGCAAGGCGCTGGCGCTTGTCTTCAAGGCCCTGGGCCTGGCGGATGAAGCCGCGATCCTCGAGGCGGCGGACCACATCCCCGACCGTGACCCGATCCGCCCCGCAGCGTGCGGCTATATCCGCGATCGGCAGACCATCACCGGCCGCCACGACGACCATGACGCCCCATTGTATGGGAGTAAGCTTCAACTCCTCGAATTCCGAGGTAAAGGTGGCGATATGAGCCTGATGGAGGCGCCGGACGAGAAAGCCGACGCGAGCGTCCATCAGGCCGTCGGGCACAGGCTTCTCCTCGCGCGCCTGAAGCGGAAGAACGGTCTCTTTCGACGCCGTCCCAGCAACCTTCCCTTTTCTCCGCACACCATACTCCGATTGCTCGCCCGACTTCGTGCCTCACCGCGCCGTCACCCGGTTATCGGGGAACAGAAGCGAGCAGGCTCACTTCCGACGTGCACGTTGCAATGGCTCGGGGATAGGGCAAGCAGCCTTGGAGCGCAAGGGCCAAGCGCTTCGCTCCGAAGCCTCGAAAGCCGCCGCCGGCTTGCCAAGGCTTCCTGCCAAGGGCACCTTCGGAAACACCGGATCGCCGATCCGTTTCCGAAGGGCGCCTCGCCGTGCCACCAGGATCGAGAGGGGTCACCCCGGTGGCACGGCCCAAAGTCAGAAGGAGACTTTGGTGGCGCCGATCACGACGTCGGCATCGAAGCCGACATTGGTATCGCGATCGTAATGAAGATAGCCGAAGGACAGATCGAGGCCGGGGGCCAGCCCATAACCGCCACCGACCGAGATCGCCCAGGTATCCGCGTCGGGAAGATCGGAGACGAGCCATGCCGACTGCACGCCTAGGGTCCAGGGGCCCTGATCGTAACGCAGGCCGGCTTCATACTGGTCAACGTCGACGTCCTTCACACCCCGGGCGTTTTGCATCCCGAGATAGGAACCACCGAGGCGGATTTCGCCGATACCGGCCGGAACGCTGAGCGATGCGCCGAACCCCAGCTGCGGGATGTCCTCCAGCCCGGCGCCTTCGGATTCCGTCCACGTATAGGTGCCGGACAGCATCAGCTTCGCCTTGTCGATGGGCACCAGATAGTTGAGGCCACCCGAGACCTGCTGGCCCGAACCGAACGTGCCGTTGTTGTCGGCCTCGAAATTGCCGATGTTGCAGCTCTGGTCCTCGCAGATGTCGGGTGCGTAGGAAATCCCCCCCTGCAGGCCCGCGATGCGGGGCGTGAAATAGATGAACTTGTTCGAATCCCCGCCAAGGATCGGGTAGGTCGAGATGAAGGAAGATCCGAACCAATAGTCCGGATAGTTGACGGCTAGAACCCCGACCTTGTCGGGCGTGGGCGAAGCTGCGGTCAGGTTGAAGGCCGCGACATCATCATTGCCGTAAATAATACGGCCGAAATCGCCACTGAAATACAGATAGCTTTCGTCGATCTGATCGGCCTGGGTCGATCCCTCCAGCTCGACCCTGAAGCCGTAGGTGATGCCGCCGGCCGTGGTCCCCTCGGCGGTGAAGTGGATTTCGCTGTTCCACGATTGGAACGAAATGTTCCGGTGCGCCACGTTACCGTCGTCGCCCACCGCGATGACCCCGGAGAACCAGCCAGACAATTTCAGCTTCAGCCCTTCCTCGGCGGCCATCGCCGCGCCAGAGACCATCATCGCACCCGAGGCCACGATCGTGGCGGCCATCATATTCTTCATCATCTTTATACCCCTACATGGTTACAGAACACGTCATGCACCACACGGCGCGCGCGAGAGCAAAGCCATCCCTCGGCCAGACAGAGCATGTCCATGAGACATCTCGCATCTCGCGCAAACCGCCCCCCCCGGATCTTTATGCGTACCGGATTTATGAAGTATACGTCGTATTTGCCGCAGCGCGCAATTGCGGTAAAAATATTTTCTAATTCAAAGATGCAGCCAGGACACCTCCCGGCCCAATCTCACAATATTTCGGCAGGAACCCTGGAATCGTTCCGCCCGCCCCTGATAGCCGGCGCCCCCTCCGCCTCGATCCCGCCCTCCGGCCGGCTACGGAAATGTTCCTGAAGTCGCCGATTCATCGAATTTAAGACGTACACATCCATAATGCCGCTCCCCACACTGCGCCTGCCGCCGGCGAGCCTCTCGGCGCACGCACGACCGACATCACGGAAGCCTGATGATCCGATCCATCAGGTCATCGCGACACGGTGAAGCCATCACGCGTTGAGATATATATCGTTACAGCCGACAGCAGTGTCCCGGCGCGCGTCCTCGATGGATGCCTCAGGCATCAAAATCCGAGCGGGAGGCACGATGCCCGGCACCGCCATGCAAGCCCGGCCTCGGCCTGGGCGATACCGTGAGTATGGTAGCGGGAAGCCGGACGCCTACCTCCCCTCTCGATTTTCGGTCGTGTCGCATGAGCGCGGGCAGGACGATTTTCGTAGTCCCCAAGACCTCGCGGAGACCGCTCTCGCGGGATATCGGCGCCAAAATTTTCAATAAAATCAGAATTGGAAGCATGAAAGGCGCACACGAGAGCTACAGCTCCAACACCGCCGACGCCCCCGGCACAGGACCGACAGTAACCTTTCATATCCCACGACATCGCACGGCCGCGGAGTGGCCGGGGTGATGCGCGATCGCTATCACCGGTATCGCCAATAAGTAATTGTGAGCGCCCCCTTTTCAAAAATACGCTTGTTCATAACGCATCCCAATGGGGGAAAGTCATGAGCACCGTTCAGCG
>JAQVKV010000289.1 GCA_028694545.1 Zavarzinia sp.
ATGATCTGCTCCTTCAGGCCCATGGCGTAATTGCCACGGCCGTCGAAGCTCTTCCCGTTCAGACCACGGAAGTCGCGAACGCGCGGCAGCGCGATCGTCACCAGGCGATCCAGGAATTCATACATGCGGTCGGCCCGCAGCGTGACCTTCACGCCGACGGGAGCACCTTCACGCAGCTTGAAGCCCGCGATGGCCTTGGTTGCCTTGGTGATCACAGGCTTCTGACCCGCGATCGCGGTGAGGTTCTCGACCGCGCCCTGGATCTTCTTGCCATCGGTCGCGGCTTCGCCGACGCCCATGTTGATCACGATCTTCTCGAGGCGCGGAACCTGCATCGGGTTCTTGTAAGCGAACTGCTCGAGCAGCTTCTTACGGATGACCTCTTTGTACTGCCGCTTCAGGCGCGGCTCGATACGGGTATCAGACATCGATCACATCTCCCGAACGCTTGGCCACGCGGACCTTGCGGCCGTCCTCGAGCGTCTTGAAACCGATGCGGGACGGCTGGCCGTCGCGCGGGTCCTCGATCGCGAGGTTGGCCACATGGATCGGCGCTTCCTTCTCGACGATCCCACCCTGGGTGGTCTGCGTCGGACGGGTGTGGCGCTTCACGACGTTGACACCCGAGACGACGGCGCGCGCCTCGGCCGGCAGGACGCGCACGACTTCACCGTGCTTGCCCTTGTCCTTGCCGGTCAGCACGACAACCTTGTCGCCCTTGCGGATGCGGAGCTTCTGATGGTCGGGGTGCGCGGTCATCACAGCACCTCCGGCGCAAGCGAAATGATCTTCATGTGATTGCGGGCACGCAGCTCGCGAACCACCGGCCCGAAGATACGGGTGCCGATCGGCTCGTTCTGCTTGTTGATCAGGACCGCCGCATTGCGGTCGAAACGGATGGCCGTGCCGTCGGGACGACGGACTTCCTTCGCGGTGCGCACGACGACGGCGCGATGAACGTCGCCCTTCTTCACGCGGCCGCGGGGAATCGCCTCCTTGACGGAGACGACGATGATGTCACCGACGCTGGCATACCGACGTCCTGCGCCGCCCAGCACCTTGATGCACATCACCCGACGCGCGCCCGAATTGTCGGCCACGTCCAGGTTCGTCTGCATCTGGATCATGTCTCGCTACTCCTAGAAACCCGGTTTCAGGCCTGGGTAATGGGCTTCCCGTCCGGACCCACGGCGCCGACGACCACCCAGGTCTTCAGCTTCGAGAGGGGACGGCATTCTTCGATGTTCACGATGTCACCGACCTTGTACTGGTTGGTCTCATCGTGGGCGTGGTACTTCTTCGACCGACGCACAACCTTCTTCATGACCGGGTGCATCACGCGGCGCTCGACCTTGACCACGACGGTCTTGTCGGTCTTGTCGCTGACGACGACGCCCTGCATCACTCGCTTCGGCATCTGGTTTCTCCCAAAGACGCGTTCCTCGGCCCAATCAGGCCGAGGCAGCCGCCTTTTCCTTCAACACGGTCAGGATCTTCGCGATCTCGCGACGCACAGCCCCCTGCCGGGCGGTGCTCTCAAGCTGCCCGGTTGCCTTCTGAAAGCGCAGATTGAACTGCTCCTTCTTCAGGACCGCCAGACGGTCGTTCAACTCGTCGTTCGTCTTGAGGCGGAGATCTTTAGCCTTGACGCTCGCCATTATCAAGCTCCCTCACCAAGCCGCGTGACGAATTTTGTCGCGATCGGCAGTTTGGCGGCCCCACGGGCGAATGCCTCCCGCGCCAGCTCGACCGGAACACCGTCCATCTCGAACATGATGCGGCCGGGCTTCACGCGGACGACCCAGAGTTCGGGCGAACCCTTACCCTTACCCATTCGGACTTCAGTCGGCTTCTTGGAAACCGGCACGTCCGGGAAAATGCGGATCCAGACGCGGCCCTGACGCTTGATGTGGCGCGTGATGGCGCGACGGCAAGCTTCGATCTGGCGCGCGGTGACCCGCTCCGGCTCCATGGCCTTCAGGCCAAAGGCACCGAAGTTCAGCGCGGTGCCGCCCTTCGCATTGCCGTGGATCCGGCCCTTGAAGGCCTTGCGGAATTTAGTGCGCTTCGGTTGCAGCATGGCGAATTACTCCGCATCGCTCTCGGCCGGCGCCTGCGGGCCGCGACCACGGTCACCACGGCGATCACGACGCTCGCGGTGTTCACGGGGTTCGCGTTCCGGGCGGGCCTGATTGGCTTGCTCGGCCAGGCGCTTGTCCTGGGCCATCGGGTCGTGGGCCATGATCTCGCCCTTGAACACCCAGACCTTCACGCCGCAGGTGCCCATGGCGGTATGCGCGGTGCCGCGACCGAAATCGATGTCGGCGCGAAGGGTGTGCAGGGGCACGCGACCTTCACGATACCATTCGATACGGGCGATTTCGGCACCACCCAGACGGCCGCCGCAGTTGATGCGGATGCCGCCGGCGCCAAGACGCATGGCCGACTGCACGCTGCGCTTCATGGCGCGGCGGAAGGCGACCCGGCGTTCCAGCTGCTGGGCGATGTTCTCGGCGATCAGCTTCGCGTCGATTTCCGGCTTGCGGATCTCGACGATGTTCAGGCTGACTTCCGATTTGGTCATCTTGGCGAGTTCGGCGCGCAGCTTCTCGATGTCCGCGCCCTTCTTGCCGATGACCACGCCCGGACGGGCGGTATGGATGGTCACGCGGCACTTCTTGGCCGGACGCTCGATCACGACGCGGGCGATGCCGGCCGAGGCGAGCTTCTTCTCGAGAAACGCACGGATCTTCAGGTCTTCGTGCAGAAGACCCGCGAAGTCCTTCTTGCTGGCGTACCAGCGCGAATCCCAGGTGCGGTTGATCCCGAGGCGCAGGCCAACCGGATTGACTTTCTGACCCATCGCCTTACTCCTCCGCCGCCTCGGCGCGCTCACGCACGACGACGGTGATGTTCGAGAATTCCTTCACCACGCCGGCGGCACGGCCGCGGGCGCGGGCATGGAAGCGACGCATGGCCAGCGAACGGCCCACCGTCGCCTGCGACACGACGAGGCTGTCGATGTCGAGCTGGTGGTTGTTCTCGGCGTTGGCGATCGCGCTCTCGAGCACCTTCTTCACATCGCGGGCGATGTGCTTCTTCGAGAAGGCCAGCTCGGCCAGCGCGGTCGAGACCGCCTTGCCGCGGATCTGCTGGGCGACGAGATTCAGCTTGCGGGTCGAGGAACGGAGATTGTTGCCAATCGCCATCGCCTCGTTCTCGGCCACCCGACGCGGGTTCTTCGGCTTCGACATGGCCTTACTTCCTCTTCGCCTTCTTGTCGGCGGCATGGCCATAGTAGGTCCGAGTCGGCGCGAATTCGCCGAGCTTGTGACCGACCATGTCCTCGTTCACCAGCACGGGGATGAACTTGTGGCCGTTGTACACGCCGAACGTCAGCCCCAAGAACTGGGGCAGGATCGTCGAACGGCGCGACCAGGTCTTGATCACTTCCTTGCGGCCCGACGCCCGGCTGACTTCTGCCTTCTTCAGCAGATAGCCATCGACGAACGGACCTTTCCAAACCGAGCGAGTCATGGCGGTCTCCGTTACTTCTTCTTCGCGTGGCGCGTGCGCAGGATGAAGGCGTCGGAGCGCTTGTTGTTGCGCGTCCGCTTGCCCTTCGTCGGCTTGCCCCACGGCGTCACGGGATGGCGACCACCGGAGGTCCGGCCTTCACCACCGCCGTGCGGGTGATCGATCGGGTTCATGGCGACACCGCGAACCGACGGGCGGATGCCCATCCAGCGCGCGCGGCCGGCCTTGCCGATCTTGGTGTTCTGGTTGTCGGGGTTCGAGACGGCACCGACCGTGGCGAGGCATTCGCCGCGGATCAGGCGCTGTTCCGTCGACGACAGGCGCAGGATGACATAGGCGCCGTCGCGGCCGACGATCTGGGCATAGGTGCCAGCCGAACGAGCGATGCAGCCGCCCTTGCCGATCTTCATCTCCACATTGTGGACGATGGTGCCGATCGGCAGGTTCTTCAGGGGCGCGGCATTGCCCGGCTTCACGTCGACGCGTTCGCCCGAGATGACGGTGTCGCCCACGGCCAGGCGCTGCGGCGCCAGGATGTAGGAGAGTTCGCCATCCTCATAGCGGATCAGCGCGATGAAGGCGGTGCGGTTCGGATCATATTCGATCCGTTCCACGGTCGCCGGAACATCGAACTTGCGACGCTTGAAGTCGACCAGGCGGTAGGCCTTCTTGTGGCCGCCACCGACGCGCCGCATGGTGATGCGGCCGTGATTGTTACGCCCGGCGCTCTTCGTCAGCCCCTCGGTCAGGGTCTTGACCGGCTTGCCCTTGTAGAGGCCGGAGCGGTCGATCAGCACCGTGCCGCGGAGCGACGGGGTGATCGAGCGGAAAGTCTTCAACGCCATGGCTTAGATCCCGGTCGTCACGTCGATCGACTGGCCCTCGGCCAGGGTCACGACGGCCTTCTTGACATCCGACCGCTTGCCGATGCGACCACGGAAACGCTTGGTCTTGCCTTCGGTGCGGATCGTGTTGACGGCGGTCACCTTCACCTGGAACAGCTGTTCGACGGCGGCGCGGATTTCCGGCTTGGTCGCGGTCAGCGGAACCTTGAAGACAACCTGGTTGTGCTCCGACGCGGCGGTCGACTTTTCAGTGATCACCGGCGACAGGATGATGTCGTATTTCTTCAGCTCGCTCATTTCAGGCGCGCCTCCAGGCTCTCGACGGCGGCCTTGGTCAGCACCAGCTTCTCACGACGCAGGATGTCGTAGACATTGGCGCCGATCGTGGGCA
>JAQVKV010000290.1 GCA_028694545.1 Zavarzinia sp.
CGGTCGATGCCGCCCTCGCCCGCAGCCGTTAAGGAGAGGACACTATGGAAATCCTGTCCAATCCCGAGACCTGGGTCGCGGTCGCCTTCCTCATCTTCGTCGGCATCGTCGTCTACATGAAGGTGCCTGCCGCCATGGGCAAGGCGCTGGACGCGCGTGCGGCCAAGATCAAGGCTGACCTCGACGCCGCAGCCAAGCTGAAGGCCGAGGCCGAGGCCGCCCTCGCGAAGTATCGCGAGGCGACCAAGAACGCCGACAAGGAAGCCGAGGCGATCATCGTCGAAGCCAAGGCGGTCGCCGAAGGCCTGGCCGCCAAGGCCGAAGCGGACCTCGCCGCCGCCCTCGCCCGCAAGGTCGAGGCGGGCAAGGCGAAGATCGCACAGGCTGAAGCGAATGCCATCGCCGAAGTCCGCAAGGTCGCGGCCGAAGCCGCCATCGCCGCCGCGCGCGAGATCATCGCGACAAGGCTCGACGGCGCCGCCAAGGACCGCATCATCGGCGAGACCATTTCGAGCGTCGCGACCCGTCTGAACTGACGACCGACAGATCTGCACGAACAGAACCCCGGCGGGCAACCGCCGGGGTTTTTCTTTGTGCCCGGTCCCGCGAGGCTTGTTCCACGACGGGCCACGCGCCCTGGCGAGCCCCTGAGGGTGAATCGACCCATCCTCCCCAAATCGGCGAACAATCCCACCATTATGGATGTATTAACGAGTGGCGTCTCATAACCGCTGCAGGGCTCTCCAGATGTGACTGAAAGCGGGGCAATCATGGCAAGACTTCGACTTTTCCTTTCATCGACGGCGCTGCTGGGCAGTCTGTCGGCGGCAGCGCTGCCGGCGGCGGCACAGGATGCCTACGCCGTCTCTGGCGACCAGTTCGGTTACGGTCACAAGGCCGTGGCCTCGGCCAACTTCCAGGCGACGCTCTTCGGCGGCGGCAACGAGGGCGGCGGAACCTATGGCGGTACATCGAGCTTCGCCATGCCGCTCGGCGACAACATGGGCCTTCAGGTCGACGGCATCGCCGGTTACGCGGCCGACGAATACGGCTTCTTCGGTGGCGCGGCGCAGCTTTTCTACCGCGATCCGGAAGCGATGGCGCTGGGCGTGATGGGCGGCGCCTATGCCTTCGAGGGCAATTCCCAATACGCACTCTCGGCCTTCGCCGAATTCTACATCGACAATCTGACCCTTGAGGCCACCGCCGGCTATCAGGATGGCGACGTGGTCGAATCGTCCGCCTACGGCCGTGTCGGCGCCGCCGTCTACGCGACGCCGAACCTGCGCCTCGGCGCCGGCGTCTCCTATTCCGAGAAGACGGAATGGGGCGGTGACGTCCAGGTCGAGGCCCTGCTGTCCGATGCCCCGGGCCTCGCCCTCTTCGCGCTTGCGACCTTCGACGAGGAAGGCACGGGTGGTTATGGCGGCATCCGCTTCTACTTCGGCGCGGCCGACAGCCTCGCCGCCGCCGACCGCACCAAGCAGGCGGGCGGCCCGACCCTGATGTCGATCCAACGCAACCTGTCGCGTCCGAACATGTTCATGGCCGACCCGGTCGGCTTCGGCATCCACCAGATCTCGCGCGCCGCGGCGGCGGCTTCCGGCGGCAAGTCCTATGGCGACGTGAAGCCGAACGACGGCGACAACAACACGGGCGGCGATACTCCGACGGACGAGACGAATCAGGGCCTCGTCGACCTGGTGAACAACACCCTCGCCCAGCTTGGCGACAACACGGCGATCCAGCCGCTGACCGACCTGCTGAACGCCCTGACGGACCCGAACGGCGATCTGTCGGCCATCACCGGCGCGCTGAACGACCTGACCGCGCTGGATGGCGGTCCGCTGGCGCCGCTGACCAAACTGGTCGGCGCGCTGGCCGGCACCAACAACGCCGCCCTGAACCCGCTGGTGGATACACTGAACGGCATCCTCGGCGGACTGGCCTCGGGGGCCGATCCGACGGGTATCACCAATGGCCTGTCCAGCCTGCCGGGCCTCGATTCGCTGACCGGCCTGTTCGGCGGCACGCCGCTCGACGCCAGCCAGGGCCAGGGTCTGATCGACGTCGTCAACGGCGTCCTCTCGGATCTCGGTGATAACAGCGCGATCCAGCCGCTGACCGATCTTCTGAACGCCCTGACCAACGCCAACGACGGCGCGTTGAGCCCGATCACCTCGGCGCTGAACGAGCTGACGGCGCTTGACGGCGGCGCGCTCGGTCCGGTGACCGATCTGGTCCAGGGCCTGGTGGCCACCGACAATCAGGCCCTGGAACCCCTGATCAGCACGCTGAATTCCATCCTCGGTGGCCTTGGCGCCGGAGCGGATACTTCCGCCATCACCAGCGGCCTGTCGCTCCTGCCCGGCTCCGACCTGCTGAGCGGCCTGTTTGGCAGCGACGTCCTCAGCGGCGGCAGCACGACCGCCGGCCTGATCGACACCGTGAACGGCGTACTGAGCGGGCTGGGTGATGGTTCGGTGATCCAGCCGCTAACCGATCTGCTCACCACCCTGACCTCGACGGATCCGAACGCGCCGCTCTCGGCCCTGACCAATCCGCTGAACGACCTGACGGCGATCGACGGCGGTGCCCTCGGTCCGCTGACGGAACTGGTCAACGGCCTTGTGGGGGCCGATGTCGGCGCACTCGATCCACTGATCGACACGCTGAACACCATCCTCGGCGGCTTCGGCGATGGTCTCGACACCACGCAGATTTCCGACACGGTGGCGAGCCTGCCGATCATCGGCGACCTGGCCGGCCTCTTCGGCTTCTGATCCGACAGCGTGACATCCAGACCCTCCCGGCGCCCCGCCGGGAGGGTTTTTTCTTGACCGCCGCCACGGGATGAAGTGGTTCACAGCGCCTGCCGCCGGCCTGTCGCAGTCTTTGGCCGATGCTGTTACACTCGCCCGCGCTTTCAGGAGGGGGGAATCCGAATGGCCATGGATCGTTCGCTGCTCAGTCACTATCTCGGCATCGCGCCGTCGACACGGGAGGAAGGCGTGCTGCGCCTCCTGCTCGAAACCGCGATCCGGACAGTGGACGCGGCGGAAGGTTCCGTCCTCGCCTACGACCGGGACGCCAACGACCTGCGCTTCGTGATGATCGCCAACGGCCCCACCAGCCTGATCGGCCAGCGCGTGCCGATCGGCGCCGGCCTGACCGGCCTTGCCGCCCTCACCCACGAAGTCCAGATCGGCGCCCCCACCTTCAAGACCGTCGACGACGCCAACAATGCGACCGGCGTCGAGGGCGAGCCCAGCGCCGTGATCGCCGCCCCCATGGTCTCGGGCGATCAGCTCATCGGCGTGCTTACCGCCGTCCGCTTCAAGCCGGGCCACCGCTTCACCACCGACGATGGCCGCGCCTATGGCAATTTCGCCACCGTCGCCGCCCTCATGCTGGATCAGCACAACCGCCTGCGCGAACTGGCGGGCGGTGCCGACGAACTGACCACCGCCGGCGGCTACGGGCCGGAGGAGGCGCGCATCCTGAACGCGCTGGCGACCGTCGCGCGCACGCGGCCCGACCGCCTGCCCCGGCTGGCGCAATTGTTCGAGCAGATGGCGGACATCGCGGTCTGACCGGGCGTCGCCATGTCGGACCTGTTGTTCAGGGAGGCGACCAGCGCCTCCTTCGCCGATTTCCCGGGAACGACTCTCGAACCCGTGGACGTCGCCGTGATCGATTCGGGGGTCGATGCCACTCATCCCGACCTTGCTGGCCGCGTCGCCAGCCAGTGGACGGTGGAGGAGGCGGAGGGCCGCCTCACCGCGCTCGAACTCGAGACCGGGATCAACAACGATACCTTCGGCCACGGCACGGCGGTCGCCGGCATCATCGCGCGTATCGCGCCGAATGCCCGCATCCACGACATCCGCGTGCTTGACGCCCGGAACCGGGGTGATCCCACCGCCTCGCTGGTCGCCTTCCGTCACGTGCTCGCGAAGCGCCATCGCCTGATCAACATGAGCCTTGCGATCCCCGCCTCGCAGCGCGACGCGCTCTACAAACTGTGCGAAAGCGCCTATCAGCGGAACCAGGTTGTGGTCGCGGCCAAGCGCAATGTGCCGGTGACGGACGAGGGCCTGCCCGCCGAATTCTCCAGCGTCATTTCGATCGACAACCACAATGTGCCCGAGATGACCTTGCGCTTCATCGACCAGGGCCTGATCGAATTCGCGACGCTCGGCAACGAGCTGACCGTGCCGGCCCCCGGTGGCGGCTACACCGTGAAGACCGGCACCAGTTTCGCAACCCCCACGGTTACCGGCATGTGCTGCCTGTTCCTCGGGCGCTGGCCGACGCTTCGCCAGTTTGAACTGAAGACCATCCTGAAGGCCCGCGCCGATGCCGCCGTCTGACCTGCCGCCGAAGGGTGATGCCCCGCCCCCGCTCGCCGATGCCCCGAAGAGCATGGCCCTGCCGCCGGAAGGCGGCTTGAAAGGTGAAATGCCCCCGGTCGGCGCCGTGAAGGGCGAAATGCCGCCCCCGGGGGCCCCCAAGGGCGGCATTCCCCTGCCCGGCGCCGCCAAGGGCGAGATGCCGCCGCCCGGCGCCCCGAAAGGCGGGATGCCGCTGGCGGGCGGCATGAAGGGGCCGGGCGGTCCCGGCTTCCCCGGCATGCCCTTCCCGCCTGAACCGATGAAGATGGGCAAGCTGGTGCGCTGGGCCCTGCTGCTCGTCAAATCGGCGCCCCTGCCCTTCCTCGCCTCTGTCGGGCTGGCCGCGCTGTTCAACGCGCTGACGCCCTTTA
>JAQVKV010000291.1 GCA_028694545.1 Zavarzinia sp.
GCCGAGCGCCAGGCCGGCGCCGAGGCCTCGCCGCAGGCCTCCGGCGACAAACCCGCCGGGAAGGGCCGCACGTGACCGGCCGCCCGGCGCCGATCCGCCGCGCCCTCCTGGCCGTCATCCTCGCCTTGGCGGCCGGCGCCGCCCTGGCCGACGAGCTGGCCGGGCGCGTGGTCGCCATCGCGGGCGGCGACACCCTCACCGTGCTGGATGCCGGCCACCAGGAGCACCGGATCAGGCTGGCCGGCATCGACGCCCCGGAGAAGCGGCAGGCCTTCGGGCAGGCCGCCAAGCGCGGCCTATCCGACCTCGCCTATGGCCGGGCCGTCCTGGTGCGGTGGGACAAACGCGACCGCTACGGCCGCATCGTCGGCGTGGTCCTGGTCGACGGCGCCGACGCCGGTCTCGCCCAGGTGCGCGCCGGCCTCGCCTGGCACTACACCAAATACGCCCGCGAGCAGACCCCCGAGGACCGCCAGGCCTACGCCCAGGCGGAAGCCGACGCCCGGGCGCGACATCGCGGCCTATGGAGCGACCCCGCGCCGGTCGCCCCCTGGGACTGGCGGGTCGCATCGAGGACGGCCGGCGTGCGCTGAAGAACTCCCGGAGTGTGACAAATGAGGGGCGCGCGCTTCCGCCCCTTCTTTCTTGCAGACCGCGCCGAAGGCGTAGGGAAGGGGGAGCCGCCGCAGGCGGGGGAAACCGCAGGTTTCCCCAGGGGGGTCGACTTCGAGGCCCGAAGGGCCGGACAGGGGGGGCGCAGCCCCCCGCGAAGGATGGCCGCCGGATCAGTCGATCCGGTAGGACGTGGCCGGGCCGTCCAGATCGAAAACCGCCGGCGCCGGGCCGGTCTGGTAGCCGGGCGACTCGGGCCGCCCGTTGAGCCGGCGCAGCTCGCCGCCGTAGTCGCGCAGGATGCGCGCGACGTTTGCCCGGTCGCGGACATCGAGGCCCCGGAGTTCGGCGACCAGGTTATCGGTTTCCGCTTCCCATCGCGCGATGGCCGCGCGGTCGGGAATCGGCTTTGCCCCCTCCACGTCGATCCAGGCCGAGCGGTAGCCGATCAGGCCGCCCAGGGTTTCCCGCGCGACCTCGTACTCGACACATTCCTCGTGCGTCCACTCTTCGGCCTGGCCGGTGACTGGATGCACGAGCGGCGCGGCGGTTTTCGCGCGCGAAAACTCGCCGTCCGTCATTGCGCCACCGGCGCGGCAGACTTCGCGGCTTTGCGTGCCTGTTCCCGCTCATACAGCAGACCGTCGCCGCGCGCTTTCAGCTTCGCCTGGAGCGCGTCGCCGCCCTCGGCAAGCTGTTCTTTCAGATGGATCAGCGCGCCGGCCAGGAGGCCCTTGTCGGTCGGGAAATCCACCAGGGCCACGACGCCGCCGAGTTCGATCAATTCACGGGTGCGCGCCTTGCGCTCGTCTTCGCGCCTGGCGTTCAGGACCTTGTAAGCCTTCGCCCGCGCTTCATCGGCCTTCTCGTTCGCCTTTTCAGCCTTCAAGAGCGCGTCTAGCTGTCGGTTCTCGGCGCTTGACCGTTCGGCCTTGCCGTACAGGTCGAGGACGGCGCGTTGCATGTCGGTCGGGGCTTTCAGGCCCTTAATGTACGCGATGCGCTTCTCGGTCCATTCTTGTTCTTTGGCGGTCGCCATGGTGTGCCTCCGTGTTGTGTGACATCGGCATTCTGCCGTGAAAGCCAGCGGCGCGCAAACAGCCGCAGGCGGTGGGTCGGAGTGTCGCGGGTTGCGCCACGGCGTTTCAGGCAGTGCGCGCTTACTCGTTTCTCATGTACCATGAGAAACGATGGCGGCGCGGCGACCGGGCGGCCGGTTTTAGCGCGCTAAAACGAAGAAACGAAGAAGACCGAAACAAAGCGAATGGCGATCTACCACCTATCCGTCAAGAACGGCTCACCAGGGGCAGGGGCACCCCACGCCGACTACATCGAGCGGGAAGGCAAGTACGCGGACCGCGCCGAAGACCTTGAATATTCCGAGTCCGGCAACATGCCGGCATGGGCCGCGCACGACCATAAAGTCTTCTGGCGGTCGGCGGATGCCTACGAGCGCGAGAATGGCAGGCCGTACAAGGAAATCGAAATCTCGCTCCCGCGCGAACTCGATCATGAGCAGCGTATCGAGCTGGTCCGTGAATTCGTGCAAAGCGTCATCGGCGACCGCCACGCCTATACATGGGCGATTCACAATCCACACGCTAGCGACGGCTGCGAGCAGCCCCACGCCCACATCATGTTTACCGAGCGCGCCTATGACGGCATCGAGCGCGACCCGGAGCAGTTTTTCAGCCGGCACAACTCAAGCCATCCAGAGCGCGGCGGCGCGAAGAAAGACCGGTACTTCAACGGCCGTCAATTCGTTCGGGACGTGCGGCAAGAATGGGCGATCACGGCTAACCATTATCTGGAGCGCTACGGCATCGAGGCCCGCATCGACCACCGCAGCTATAAGGACATCGGCAACGGCCTGGAGCCGAGCCTAAAAGAGGGCAACGCGAGGAAACGCGAAGAGTGGAAGGAGCAGTATGTCGCGGGAGAGATCACAAAGGAGAACCGGGAGCGCATGGAGCGCAACGGCGAGCGGATCATCGCCCGGCCCGAGATCGCCATCGACGAGCTGACCCGGACAAAATCCGTTTTCAGCCGGCGGGACGTGGAGCACTACCTTTTCGCCAACACCGACGGGGCGCAGCAGTACCAGGAGGCCTATGCAAAGGTGATGCAGTCGCCCGAGCTGGTCGGCCTCAAGCATCCGGGCCGGGAGGGCGATTGGTACACCTCCCGCGAGTTGCGCGAAATCGAAACCCGGCTCATCGCGCGGGCGCAGGCCATGGCCCGCGAAGGCGGCTATGCGGTGGACGACAAGGCCAGGGAGGCGGCCCGCGCCTCCAGACAGTTCAACGAGGGCCAGAAGGCCGCCTATGACGTGCTGACGAATGACGCGCAAATCGCCACCGTCAACGGCGCGGCCGGGACCGGAAAATCCTACGTCATGGCCGCCGCGCGGGAGGCCTTCGAGCGCGACGGTTTTAAGGTCCTGGGGGCGGCGCTGCAAGGCAAAACCGCCGACGACATGCAGCGCGACGCCGGCATCGACAGCCGCACTCTGCACAGCCTGCTATCGCAGCTCGATCAGGGCCAGGTCCCGCTCGACCGGAAAACCGTAATCGTCATCGACGAGGCCGGCATGGTCGGGTCGCGTCAGATGGAGAAACTACTGGCCCACGCCGAGCAGGCCGGGGCCAAGGTGCGCTTGATCGGCGACGCCTGGCAGCTCCACGCCGTGGACGCCGGCGACGCCTTCAAGTACGTGGCCCGTGAGACGCAGACCGCGAGCCTGACCGAGATCATGCGGCAGGGCTCCCACGTCCGGGGCGACCCCGAGCAGTTCGAGGCCTGGCGCTGGCAGCGCGAGGCCTCCGAGAAGCTGGCGCGGCACGAAATCGCCGAGGGCCTGGCCGCCTACCAGGAGCGCGGCTTTGTGCGCGAGACGGCCACCCAGGCCGACGCCCGGGCGGCGCTCCTGGCGCAGTGGTCCGCCGACCGGCAGGCGGCCCCGCAGCGGTCGCAAATCATCCTCGCCCATACCAACAGCGAGCGGCAGGAGCTTAACCGCCTGGTGCGCGACATCCGGCGCCAGGCCGGCGAGATCGGCCAGGACAAGATCGTCCGCGCCGAGGGCCGGCTGATCCGCTTGGCCGAGGGCGACCGGATCATGTTCGGGCGGAATGAGTACGTCATGAACGTGAAGAACGGCACCCTGGGCACCGTCGACAAGATCGAGGGCGACCGGCTGGCGGTCCGCCTCGACGACGGCCGCCAGGTCCAGGTCGACACCCGCGCCTATGGCTGGTTCGACCACGGCTATGCCTTGACCGTCCACAAGGCCCAGGGCGTGACCGTCGACCGCGCCTATGTCCTGGCCACCAACACCATGAGCGCGGAGCTTGCCTACGTCGGCTTGACCCGGCACCGGGAAAACCTCCAGGTGCATTTCAGCCGCGAGCAGTTCCGCGAGGGCGCGGCGGAGTTGGCCCGGGTCCTGTCGCGGGCCGAGGACAAGGGCTTTTCCGCCGCGCACGAGCTGGATGCCCGGCCGAGGGTGGAGACGGGCAAGCGCCGCACCCTGGCCCAGGCACGCGGAGACGCGCGCGGCGCCGCCGCCCGGTTCGCGGCCAAGGTGCAGGCCAAGGCCGGCCAGGTGTCGACCACCCTGGCCCAGCAGCGCGCCGAGCGCGAGGCCCTGGAGCAGGCCAAGCGCCAGGCCGAGCCGTCGGCGCCGGAGCGGCGAGAGCACACGAAAACCCGAGATCGAGACAGAGGACTTGAACGATGAACACGGAAGAAGAACAGCAACCCGTCGACCTGGAGGCCTTCGAGGACGCCGCCGCCGACCTGATCGGCGCCGCCCAGGGGGCGCTCCAGGAGTTCGAGCGGACGATGGCCGAGGCCTCCGAGGCGCACCGGAAGGCCTACGCCGAGGCGCGCGCCGAACATGGCCGCGCGGTGGCCGCCCTGGAGCAGATCGCCAGGCGCGGCCAGGAGATGGCCGAGCGGCAGAAAGCGGCCCTGCATTTCAGCGAACGCCAGTGGGCCAACATCCTGGAGCGCGCCGCCCGGGAGGGCGGGGGCGCGATGGCCGAGACAGTCGGCAAGGGCATTGCGGACGGCATCGCCCGGCGCCTGGATGGCACGAGCCGCGACGCCGAGCGGGCGGCCGCCCGGCTGGAGGCGGC
>JAQVKV010000292.1 GCA_028694545.1 Zavarzinia sp.
ATGCAGGCGGTGAACCAGCTCTACAACGACCTCTTCGCCATCATGGGGTAAACGGCCATGCTCTCGGTATCGACCTACGCCAGCCAACTGATGACGCTGACCAACATCCAGCGGAATCAGAGCGATTACGACACCCTCTCGCGCCAGGTCGCGAGCGGCGTCAAGTCGTCGGATCTCGCGGACTACGGCGCGGTCGACGCGGGGCGTCTGCTGACGGGCCAGCAGGAGGTCCAGCGTCTCGAAGCCTATAACCAGGGTATCGACGTCGTGACCCCGCGCCTGAAGGCCTACGACCTGCAGCTCTCGCGCATGGATGATCTCAGCAAGATGGTCGCGGACGCCCTCAGCATGCAGGACTCCTACGACGGTGCGAAGCTCGCCGAAGTCGGCACGTTGATCGACAATACGTTGAAGGACCTCAACGCCCTGCTGAACGAGCAGATCGACGGCCGTTACCTCTGGGCCGGCGGCAATTACACGACGGCGCCGGTGGCCGATCTTTCAACCCTGCCGATACTGGCGACGCCGACCGCCTTCGCGGCTGTCGCCGATCCCGCGCTGCCCGACTATTACGCGGCGGCACCGGGCTCGGATGCCACCGCCTGGGTAAAGGCAAGCTTCTCGCCGGAGACCGGCAAGACCGTCGAATTCGGCCAGGTCGCCTCCGATCCGTCGATTCAGGAAATGATCCACGCACTTCAACTGGCGAAAAGCGGTCTCGACGCGGCCGCCGCGGCCACCGACACGGACGCGGCCCAGGCGGCCTATGCCGCTTTCCGCAGCCAGGCGCTGACCGAGTTGACGGAAGCGCGGGAAGGCATCCAGGGGCTGAACGCGCATGTCTCCTACGACCTCGCCACCCTGGACGACAGTGCCGCGGCCAATACGGCCGCGATCAATCTCTTCAAGGATGAGAAGGGCAAGATCGTCGATATCGACACGGCGGAGGCCGGCGTTGCGCTCACACGGCTAAAGACCCAGCTGGAGGCGACCTATAGCATCACGGCACAGCTCGCCCAGACCTCGCTCGTCAACTACCTGTGACGGGCCGGGGCCGGCCGCTCAGACCGTGATCTCGACCTGCGGGTTCGTGGAGGGCGTGGGGAAGGCGGCGGCTTCAACCGTCACCGTCGGCGGGCCGCCGTCGGCCTTGTCACTAGCCCCGGCGTCGCGCGCGGGCTTTCCGCTCGCGCCGTCGCCTTTCGTCTGTTCCTGCTGGTGGCGGCGATATTCGCGCACCGCCTGTTCGCTCGGATATTGGGTCGTCACTTCGCCCTGATCGTCGCGGATCTGCACCAGGACTTTCTTGATGTCGTCGTCATAGACCGTGTGCGGGTTGAAGCGGACCGGCGCCGTCTCCTGCACGGCGACGGTGGTCTGCGTCTTCACCCCCTGGCCGGGACCGGGCACGGCCTGGGCGGCCACCGGCGCCGCATGAGTGGCGGCCGGCGAGGCGGGGGCGGGATTCACGGCGGCAACAGCCAGCATGGCACGATCCAACGGGGTGCGGGGTCCGGTCGCGGGCCAGGCCCGTCTTCCGGCAGGGCCCGGTTCAGTGGCGCGAGACCCGGGAGAACGGCAGACACGGATCATTCCGGCCGTTCCCTGGTGGCGAATGCACCCAAAATTCACACATCCTGTAAATCAGTCTATTTTCGGGTCAATTCCTGTCAAGGCATAAGAATGGTTAATCTTGCCGTGCGCCGGGCAGGAAATGCTGTGCGCCTGGAAAAAACTGCCGGGTCGTCTTGGCACGGTGTGCCGGGGCCGGGCGTAAGCTCCGATAAAACATCAATAAAATCATACAGTTGTACTGTGATCATGAATTGGCACAGGGCTTGAAGTCCATAGGGCGAACCGCCGCGACAGAACGTGGTGGCCATCGACCAGAAAGGATTTCCGCATGTCCGATATCGCTCTTACCGCAACATCAAGGGCCAACTTGTTGTCCCTGCAGAATACCACCGACCTCGCCAACCGGACGCAGAGCCGGCTGTCGACCGGCCTCAAGGTCGCGAGCGCGCTCGACGACGCGGTGGCCTACTTCCAGTCGAAGGGGCTGAGCGATCGGGCGTCGGACTTCACCGACCGCAAGGCCGAGATCGACCAGGGTATCTCCTCGCTGAAGTCGGCCATGAACGCGACCGAAGCGGCGGACAAGATCCTGAAGCAGCTGAAGGGCATCGCGATCTCGGCCAAGACTGCCGACACGCAGACCCAGGCCGATCTCAGCGTCCAGTTCACGGATCTGCTCGATCAGCTGAACAGCCTGTTCGGTGACGCTTCCTATCAGGGCACCAATCTGGTCACCAGCACCACCCAGACCCTGACCGTGAAATTCTCGGAAGTGACGTCGTCGGAACTGACGGTTACCGGCCGCGACCTGCGCGCGGGGGAAATCCTGTCGACGGCGCTCGCGGGCAGTGACGGCGGGGCCGCGGTCTTCGCCGATCTGCTCGGCGCGACCTCGTTCACCGCCTTCGCGGGAACGGCCCTGATCGGTGCGGTGGACAGCATCACCGACAAGGTCGACACCGCCGTTTCGAGCGTCCGTGCGGCGACCGCGAGCCTCGGCTCCAACATCACCCTGTTGCAGACCCGCCTCGATTTCTCGGCCAACTACATCAACAACCTGACGGAAGGGGCGGACAAGCTGACGCTGGCCGACCTGAACGAGGAAGGCGCCAACCTCGTCGCCCTCCAGACCCGCCAGCAGCTCGCCCTCAAGGCGCTTTCCTTCGCCGGCCAGAATGAACAGGCCGTCCTCCAGCTCTTCCAGTAAGCCAGAACCGCAAAAGGGAGAACCATCATGACCCGTATCGCCGAAACCGCCGCCCTGTCGCCGCGCGAAGAAGCCGCCTATCCCTTCCTCGAATGCGCCGTCCTGCTGGACAATGCGCGGAAGGGCACCCCCGTGGTCCAGCTCGCCGACGCGCTGGACGTCAACGCCATGCGCTGGCAGACCGTCGCGAACCGGGCCATGGGCCGGGGCGGCGAGCTGCCGCGCAGCACGGCGGATTTCTTCAGCCGCGCCAGCCGTTTCATGGTCGAAGCGGCCCGCACCCTGCGCGATCAGCCGAACGACGAGGTCATCGACGTGATGATCAACATGAACCTGAACATGTCGGAGACCATCCTGAACGCCCGTTGACCGCCTGCGCCGGCGGCCCGGGCGGGCAGAACGCCCCCGGGCTTGCCGGCGGTCAGGTGAAGTCGGCCAGATCGAGGGGCCGGCCCGCCGCGACGGCGCGGGTCAGCCGGCGGCCGACGACGAGGTCGAGACGATCGGCCGGAATGCCGTCGCCGGGACGAAGCGCCACGAGATCCTCGAGCGCGATCGGGTCCCCCGGCTCGAGCGCATGGGCGGCACAGAGGCTGCGCTGCGCGACCGCCGCCACATCCCCCTCCGACGACCGGGGCCGTTTCACCCCGTCTCCCAGCGCCGCCTCGATGGCGCGGATGCCCGAAACCAGCGCCGCGAACTGATCGGGCAGGGCGGATGCCTTGTGATCGGGACCGGGCAGGTCACGGTCCAGCGTCAGATGCTTCTCGATGATCGAGGCGCCGAGCGCCCGCGCCGCGAAGGCGCATTCGTTGCCCGCCGTATGATCGGAATAGCCCGCCGTCACCCCGAAGGTCGCGGCCATCACGGGGATGGCGCGCAGGTTGGCGTCCGCCGGATCGGCCGGATAGTTCGACGTGCACTGAAGTACGGCCACCGGGCCGCCGCCCGCGCGGCGCAGATGCGCGATCGCGGTATCGACATCGGCCAGCCGCGCCATGCCGGTCGACAGGATCACGGGCAGGCCGGTGCGGCCCACGGCGGCGAGATGCAGGTGGTTGCGCACCTCGCCCGAGGGGACCTTGATCACCGGCATGCCGAGACCGACGAGGAAGCTGAGGCTCTGATGGTCGAAAGGCGTCGAGAGGAAGAGGATGCCGCGCGCCTCGGCATAGCGCGCCAGCCCCGCGAAGTCGTCGTAGGTGAGTTCGAGCGAGCGCAGCATGTCCGCTTGGCTGCCCTCGCTGCCGGTCGTGTCCTGCTGGTAGGCCGCCTTGCGGGCGTCGGGACGGGTCAGGGCCTCGGTCTTCCAGGTCTGGAACTTCACCGCGTCCGCGCCGCATTCCGCCGCGGCGTCGATCAGGCGCCGGGCGAGGGCGGGATCGCCGTTATGATTCACGCCGGCTTCGGCGATGATGAAGCAGGGCGCGTCGCCGCCGATCGGGCGGCCGGCGATGTGAAAGCCGTTCATGGCATCCTTTCCTTGGATGGGAGCGGCCGCGCCGGTACTCCCGCCACGCGCTGGCCGGGGGGGACGTCACGCGTCACGATCGCGCCGGCCGCGACCATGGCGCCGGCACCGACGAGAAGGGGCCGGTCCGGCACCCCGTTGATCACGCTTGCGCCGATGCCGATGAAGGTTTCGTCGCCGATCGTGACATTGCCGGCGACATGGACACCGGGCGAAAGGCTGGCGAAGGCGCCCACGCGGACGTCATGGGCCAGTGTCACCCCCGGGTTGAGCAATGCATGGGGACCGACCTGGACGTCGACCGTGCAGCAGACGCCAGGCAGGACGATGCTGCCGGCCGCGAAGTGGACCGAGCTTCCGGCGATCGTCGCGGGATCGACGAGGGCGGGGCAGGCGAAGCCGAGGCCGGCGGCGATGCCGGCCAGCCGGCGGCGCAGGGACGCCTCGCCGATCGCGATCACCGCGTCGGCGCCCCC
>JAQVKV010000293.1 GCA_028694545.1 Zavarzinia sp.
GCCCGATCTCAGCCATATGAGCGCGCTCGTCAACGGTGTCGTTGTCGGCACGGTGCCCCTGCAGCCGCAGAATGCCGGTGGCCTCAAGGTGGAGATCCCGGTCAATCCCGCGATGTTCGTGCGCCATAACCGGGTGGGTGTCCGTGTCATCGGCCATTACACGCGGGACTGCGAGGATCCGGTGCACAGCAGCCTGTGGGCCATCGTCAACAACGCGACCTCGCTGGAGCTGACCCTGCAGGCATTGCCGCCGGCGACCGATCTCGCCGCGCTGCCGTCGCCCTTCTTCGATACCGCCGAGCGCAAACCGCTGCGCCTGCCCTTCGCCCTGCCGGCCAACCCGTCGTCCGGCGTGCTGCGGGCGGCGGCCGTCGTCGCCGGCTATTTCGCCAAGGAGGCGGGCTATCGCGGTGCCGACTTCCCGGTCGAGACCGGGTCTTTCGGCCCGGGCGACCATGTCGTGCTGGCGACGCCGCAGGCCCTGCCACGGGGCATTACCCTGCCGAACATCCTCGGGCCGACGATCTCCAACATTGCCAATGGCGCCGGCGGCCGCCTGTTGCTGATCGCCGGGCGCAACGACGAAGAGCTGCACGCCGCCGCGACGACGCTGGCGCTCGGCTCGGTGGCGCTTTCGGGTGCGAGCATGACGGTCGGCACGCCGAGCATCCGGCCCCGTGGCGCCTATGACGCGCCGAGCTGGCTGCCGGACGACCGACCGGTGCGCTTCGGCGAACTGGTGGAGCCCGATACATTGCAGGGCTTCGGCCTGATCCCTGGCCCGCTGACCGTGCCCTTCCGCACCGCCCCCGACCTCTTCGTCTGGAGTGACCGGGGGCTTCCCATGGTCGTGCGCTACCGCTATCCGCGCGGAGACTGGCTGGATCTCGAACGTTCGCGTCTCGACGTTTCGATCAACGGCCAATATCTCAAATCCCTGCCGGTCGACGCACCGAATGTCGTCGACGAGGTGCGCGAGATCGTGAGCGACGATTTCGTCCTCAATGAGGGCCAGGTGAAGGTGCCGCCTTTCGACATCGGCGGCCGGAACCAGATCGATCTCTTCTACGATATGCGGCCGAAGAAGCGCGGCGCCTGCCAGGACGTGCTGCCCACCAATATCATCTCGTCCATCGATCCGGATTCGACGATCGACATTTCGGCCGCCGAGCGTTTCGCGGTCATGCCCAACCTCGGTTTCTTCGCGAGCGCGGGCTTCCCCTTCACCGTCTATGCCGACCTCGGGCGCACGGCGGTCGTGCTGCCCACCCGGCCGACAGCGCCGGAAATTCAGGCGTTTCTTGGCCTGATGGGGCGCTTCGCGGAATTCACGGGCTTCCCGCCGCTGGCCGTCACCGTGCTGCAGGGCACGGGGGACGTGACGCCGCTGCAGGGCCGCGACGTCCTGGTGGTCGGGACCCTGGGCGACCGGCTCGATCTCGATTACATCGGCGGTGACGGGCCGCTGATCTTCCAGGGAAACAAGATGACGCTGGCGACCGGCCGCTCGATCGACCGGGCCTACGCCCTGCTCGACGGCGACGGCTGGACCGATCAGCGCCAGCGGGCGGGCGAATTGCTGATGGCCGGCACCGGTTTCGCCGGCATCATCGGCGAGCAGGCGCGCGGTGGCCCGGGCGAGCGCTCCGTCATCATGGTGGTGGCGAACGATGGCGAGCGTCTACCCGCCCTGGTCAAGGCCCTGTCGCAGAGCGAGATCAACGCGGCGGTACAGGGCGATCTCGCCGTCTTCGACGGTGCGGGCGTCCGGAGTTTCCGCATCGGTCCGACCTATACGGTGGGCGAACTCGGCTTTTATGGCGAATTGCGCTGGTATTTCCGCAACAAGCCGTTGCTGCTTGCCGTGGTGAGCCTGCTTGCCGTGGCGTTGATCGGTATCGTGTTCTACACTTTCCTGCGGTTGATCACCAAGGCGCGGCTTCGCCGCAAGGCCGGGGCATGACATGAGGCACGGGCACGACATCGGGCCCCTGCGGGCCGAACGCAAGGCGGACTGGTTGTCGCCATCCCTGGTTGCGCTCGCCCTGGCGCTGGGCGTGACCGCGCCGGTTGCGAAGGCGCAGCCGGCGGTGCCCGATCCGATGGTATCGGCCGATGTCGTGGGGGCCGTCCAGGCGCTGCTCGATCAGGCACGCTATTGGCGCCTCAATGGCCGCCCGGACTTGGTCGCCGACTCGATGCGGCGGGTCTATGCCCTGGCGCCACGGGATCCTGGCGTTATCCGTCAACTCGGGGCTTTCGCGGTCGAGGACGGGGACATGGCCGCGGCGACGGGCTGGCTCGCCTACTTGCGCCGCGTCGCGCCGGAGGATCCGGGTATCGCCGGCCTGGAGCGTTCGGTGCGCCTGGGGCCGGTTCCGGCGGCGGGGATCGGGGAGGCGCGTCGCCTCGCCCAATCGGGGGACGCGGCTGGCGCGCTGGCCCTTTATCGCCGCCTGTTCGGCGGTGGGGCGCCACCCGATGCCTATGCCCTCGAATATTATCAGACGCTGGCGGGCACGCCCGATGGTTTCGACGCCGCGCAGCGCGGCCTCGGCCTCCTGGCGGCGCGGGACCCGAATGGCGTGGCGGGCCTTGCCTATGCAAGGGTCCTGACCGATCGCGAGCCGACACGGCGCCGGGGCATCGTCCTGCTGCTTCAACGCGGCGATGCCGAGGCGCGGCCGGCCCTTCGGCAGGCCCTGCTCCGGCTCGCGGCCGAGCCGGCGGACAAGCCGCTCTACGATGCCTATATGGCGTTGGCGCCGGACGACGGCGCGGTCGCCGGCCATTTCGCGGAGGCGACGGCGCCAGCCGCGCGGAACGGTGGTTCCACCGCTCTCGAGGCTCTGGCGGCGGCGAAGCGTGCCCGTGACGGGGGCAAGCTGGCGGAGGCCGAGCGCCTCGCGGCACCGCTCGCGCAGGGGCAGGGGCCCTTGGCGCGGGATGCCTTGCTGTTGCTTGGCGATGTCCAGCATCGGCGGGGCAATCTGCGGGCGGCGGAGGCCACCTATCGCGCCGTGCTCGACGCCGATCCGGAGCAGCGCGACGCGCTCACAGCGCTCTATGCCCTCCTGGTCAAGCAGAAGCGTAACGCCGAGGCGCAGGCCCTGGCGGCGCGCCGGCCCTCCGGCGAGAGCGGGGCAGTCGGCGACATCGGGCAGGCCCAGGCGAACGCTCTCCGCGACCGGGCCGCAAAGGCTCTGGCGGCGGGGGATCTCGCCGGCGCCCGCGCCAATCTCGAGGCCGCGCTGGCAAACAGTCCGGACGATCCCTGGGCGCGCCTCGATTTCGCGCGCCTGCTGGCTCGCGGTGGCGAATACGAGCGGTCGCGCGCCCTCATCGACGAGATGGTCACGGCACGTGACACCGGACCGGATGCGCTTTACGCCGCCGCCCTGTTCGCCGCCGAGCAGGGGCACTCCGAACAGGTACTGGCCCTGATTGCCCGGGTCCCGGAGCGTTCCCGCACGGCCGAGATGACGTCGCTCGTGGAGCGGGCCGAGGTCGAGGGCGAGATCGGTCGCGCCAGGGCGGCGGCCCTCGCCGGCGACGGCGCGGGATCGCAGACCATCCTGCGCGCGCTCTATGCCCGTGCCGGTTCGCTGTCGGTCGAGCAGCGGGGCACGGTCGCGACGGCCATGATGGACGCGGGCGATCCCGCGCTCGGGCTGACGCTCGCGCGGCAGGATGCGCAGGGGAATTTGCGCGGGCCGGCGTCGCGCTACGAGGGACATGTTCGGGTGATGGCGCGGGCGGGGCTCGACGCCGAGGCACTGTCGTTCCTCCGCCGTCTCGAACAGGCGCAGGGGATCGACCCCGACGGGGTCGCGCGACTGAGTGCCGTGGCGGCCTCGACAAGGGGCGATCGCCTTCGGGAAGACGGACGTTACGCAGAATCCTACGACGTCGTCGCCAGGGCGCTGACGGTTATACCGGACGACACGGAGCTGCTCGCGGCGCTTGCCCGGCTTTACGACGCCGGTGGCATGCAGGGCGAGGCGATGTCGGTCTATAATCGCATGCTGGCACTGAAGCCCGACGATCCGGACGCGCTTCATGGCGCGATCGGGGCGGCCATCGGGGCCGGCGCCACGGATAAGGCGGCGGCCATGCTGGCGGTCGCGCTGGCCGGCTCGCCGGGCGATCCCGAGCTGCATATGCTGGCCGCGCGTCTTGCCCAGGCGCGGGGCGATACCGGAACCGCCGTCGAGGCACTGCGGAATGCGCGTCGTCTCAGGGAACGCCAGCTGGGGCAGGCCGGGACGACCGTGGATCCGGCAGCGACGGTGCCGGCCGCCATGCCGGGCAATCCCTTTCGGCGCGCGCCGGCCGCCGACGTGGCGGCGACGGCCGTGACGCCCACCCGTTCGCCGCAAGTGGTGTCCGCGCCCACGCCGAGGCCGACGCTGCATGCCGCCGCGACGCCGGAAAGGACCGTGCCCGAGGCGCCTGTCGCCGCGCCGGCGCGGCCGACGGCGTCGGCCGGGCAGACGTCGGGTGGCCTCTATCTGCCCGGGGGCGAGGTGCGCCGCCTGCAGACGCCGCCGGAGTATACAACCCCGGTCCAGGCACCGGAGGCCGTGGTGGCGCCTTCCGAACGGCCGACCATCGTGGCGCCGGCCGGCTATCCATCCCCAACCTATGCATCTCCGGCCTATGCCCCCGCGACCGGCTATACCCCGTCCGCCACCGCGGCATCACCCTATG
>JAQVKV010000294.1 GCA_028694545.1 Zavarzinia sp.
CACCTCGCGGCGCTGCTCGACGTCGAGATAGGGGAAGCGGCTGGCGATCAGCCATTCGGCCCCGTTCGGCACCACCATGGGCTCGCTTGTGTCGAAGGTGCCGGTGAAGCCGTAGGTCAGGCGATAGGTGTAATCGGCCTTGTTCTGTTCGTAATTGCCGAACAGATCTTCCGTGCTTCGCGCCGAGGCGCATTCGGCGGCACTTGCCCGGCAGTGGCGCTCGAAATAGGAATGCAGTTCGACGGAGGCGAGGTTGAACTGCAGCCGCGTGACGGCATTCGCCAGCAATTGCGCGACATTCGCCTGCGAGAGGATACGGCCCCCGATGACGTCCATCGGATAGTGGACGCCGACCACGATGCGGTTGTTGCCGAATTCCGACGCCCTTGTCAGGATTTCCTGGTAACGCTCGGGGAACAGATAGGCGAGCGAGAGCATCATCGTATAGCCGAAGGTCGTATGGCCACTCGGGAAGGAATAGCCGCCGCCGCTCGATCCCTCGGCGCGGGCGACTTCGTCGCTGACCTTGAAGGGGCGCGGATTCTTGAAATATTCCTTGGCGATCACCGCATCGAGCACCGTGATATAGGCGACGTCGAGGGCGCTGGCCGTGAGTGGAATCGACAGGCTGGTGATGCCAAGGTCATCCAGGAAGGCATCGGCGAAGATCGGGCCAAGCACGGGGCCGAGGGCGTCGGCCATCTGGATGATGGTCTGCTCGTTGTCGTCCTGAACGGCACGCGCTTCCTCGGCTGGGGTGCGGTTCCGCGTCGTGTCGATCACGATCTGCAGGTTGCGCTCGATCAGTTCGGGGTAGCTTTCGCGGATCATGTCAAATTGCGCGAGCAATTCGATCGGGCCCGCGGCATGCGCCTTCATGGCGTGAAGACAGAGCAACAGGGTGATGGCGGTTGCCGTTCTACGCATGGTACTGGTCCAGCCCCGAAACATTCGTTGCACGCGACGCGGCCACTACTGACAGGCCTGTCGGTGAAGGAGAAACTCTAGCGGGGGCATGGGTCAGAATGATTGCAGCGCATCCTTTGTCTTTCTCCGAAACGCGGGATTTGGCCCGATATGGATGAGGTGAAGTCGCCGGTTGTTTCAGAGGTGTTACCCCTGCTGACGCTGGTTCTCGGCGGGGCGCGGTCGGGCAAGAGCCGCCATGCCGAGGCGATGGTTGCCGGCGACGGCCCAGCACCCTGGACCTACGTGGCGACAGCCCAGGCTTTCGACGACGAGATGCGCGCGCGGATCGCCATTCATCGTGCCGATCGCGCGACCGGCTGGGAAACGGTGGAAGCGCCGCTCGACCTCGCTGGTGCGCTGGATGCCGCGCCGCCGGGCCGAGCCGTGCTGGTCGATTGCCTCACGCTTTGGCTGACCAATCTGATCCTCGGCGACCATGAGGTGGCGGTGGCGACTCGCGGCCTTGAAGCCGCGCTTGCCCGGCGCCGGGCGCTCACGGTCCTCGTCGCCAATGAAGTCGGCCTTGGCATCGTGCCCGACAATGCGCTGGCCCGGCGTTTCCGGGATGAGGCTGGGCGCCTGAACCAGCGCCTCGCGGTGCTGGCGGGCCAGGTTCATTTCCTCGTCGCCGGCATTCCGATGGTGGTGAAATGACGCGCCTGACCAATTGGGAAGATCCCCTTCGGGTTTCGCATTTGCCTTTGCCCGCCAAGGCGCGGTAGAAGGGCGGAAGACGGATTTTCAGCTTGGACCGGCCATGAAGTTCCTTTTGCGCGCCCTGACCTGGTGGCACGATTCCACGCTCGGTACCGCGATCTTCACCTCCCGCAAGGGCGAGAAGGTGGGCGAGGACGAGCAGGGCAACGTCTATTACCGTGAACGTGGCGGCGACCGGCGCTGGGTGATCTACAACGGCGAGATCGAGGCGACGCGCATTCCGCCCGAATGGCATGCCTGGCTGCATGGCCTCTCGGATGCTCCGCCCTCGGAAAAGCCGTTGCCCACCAAGGCCTGGGAAAAGCCGCATCACCCGAATCTGACCGGGACCGCCAGTGCCTATCACCCGCCCGGCAGCCTGCTGGCGGAAGGTGCCCGCGCCCGCGCCGTGGGCGATTACGAGCCCTGGACACCGGCCTGACCGTCTACAGGGCCTGACCGGCATATTCCGCGGCGTGTTGCGCGCGCCGCGATTCCGCCGCTTTCCAGGGGGATACAGGGGGCCATGAGTTCCAATCTGGTCGAAACATTGATCGGTGCCGTCGTCATTGGCGTGGCGGCGGTCTTTCTTGCTTTCGCCTATTCCAATGTGGGCCCGTCCACCGGCGGCAGCTATGAGCTGAAGGCCAGCTTCAATCGCGTCGATGGCCTCGCCACCGGCGCGGATGTGCGCATCAGCGGCATCAAGGTCGGCAGCGTCACGGGGCAGAGCCTGGACCCGGTCTCGTTCCGCGCGACCATCCATATGACCATGGCGAACAATATCGAGCTGCCGGACGACAGTTCGGCCAAGGTTGCCTCCGAAGGCTTGCTGGGCGGCGCCTATATCGCGATCGAGCCGGGCGGTTCCGACAAGAACCTCGGCCATGGCGCCGAAATCCGGTACACTCAAGGGTCGGTCGACCTGATGGGGCTGATCTCCCGGGCGGTCTTCGGTTCGGGCGACGGCACGGCGCCGGTGGGGACCAATCCCTGATGATCATGCGGGGGCTCGTATCGGTGGCTGCGGTCGCGGCACTTCTGTTTGTCCCTCATGGCTTGCCGGGGGCCCGCGCGCAGTCCACGCCCGCGCCTGAAGCCGAAGCGCCAGCGGATCCTGCCCCCCCGGTCGAGGACATCCCGGGCGACGAGGACATTCCCGCCCGCCCCGGTACGCCCGAGAGCAGCGCGCCCGCGCCCACGCCGGTCGCGCCCGGCACCGTGACCGGTGTCATTCTCGGCGGACTCGACAAGATCACGGGGCGCACCATCGAAATCCCGGTGAAGATGGACGAGAGCGTGAAATTCGGCACGCTCACCATTCGTGTCCGGCAATGTATCGCGGCCCCTCCGGACGAGAAGCCGGAAAGCTCCGCCTTCCTCGAAATCACGGACGAACCGCCGGGGCTGCAGCAGCCCATTCCGGTCTTCTCGGGCTGGATGTTCGCTTCGAGCCCGGCGCTTTCGGCGCTTGAACACCCGGTCTATGACGTCTGGGTCAATGCCTGTATGACGGCCGCCCCCGGCAATCCCTGAGGCAGGGCGAGGAAATCGCCCGTCGGCGGCAGCAGAGCCGCGTCCAGCAGTTTGCGATAATGCTCGCGCGGGATTTCCAGCGCGCCGAAGCGCATGAGATGCCCGGTAACGAACTGGGTGTCGAGCAGGCGGAAGCCCCCGGCCTTGAGGCGTGCCACCAGATGGACCAGCGCCACCTTCGAAGCGTCCGTCTCGCGGCTGAACATGCTCTCCCCGAAGAAGGCCGCGCCGAGCCGCACGCCATAGAGACCGCCGACAAGGCGTCCGCCCAGCCGTGTCTCGACCGAATGGGCCTGCCCTCTCTCGTGGAGGGCGATATAGAGCGCGCGGATACGGTGGCTGATCCAGGTGCTGCGCCGGCCCGGGGCCGAGGCGGCGCAGGCCGCGATGACGCCGGCGAAATCCCGGTCGATCGTTACCTCGAAACGATCATGGCGCACGACCTTGGCCAGACTTCTCGGGATATGAAAATGATCGAGGGGCAGGATGCCCCGCCAGTCCGGATCGACCCAGAACAGGTCTTCATCCTTCACATGGTCGGCCATCGGGAAGATCCCGGCGGCATAGGCGCGCAGAAGCAGGGCGGGGGTCAACTCGGTCATGATCGCGACCGAGGATAGACCCCCGCGTCCCGTCGATCTACTGCCGCACGACCTCGACGCGCCGGTTCAGGGCCTGGCCGGCGGCTGTACCGTTGTCCGCCACCGGGCGGTGCGCACCGTGGCCGACCGCGCTCAGGCGCCCGGCGTCGACGCCATGGGCGACCAGCCAGTCCACCACCGCCTGCGCCCGCGCTTGGGACAGGCGCAGGTTATAGCCGTCGTTGCCCTTGGAATCCGTGTGACCCTCGATGATCCAGCCGCCGTCCGCGTCACCCGAGATCAGGGCCAGCAGGGCATCCAGCGCCGGCCCGCTGTCGGCACGCAGATTGGCGCTGTCGAAGTCGAAATAGATGCCGCGGATGGTGGCCCTTCCTTCTTCGGCGACCTGGCGCTCCAGCGCGCTACGGCTTTCCTCGCGCCGCTTCAGGGCGAAGCGGACTTCCCCCGTCGCCCCGGCGACGAGATCCGCGAGCTGAACGTCGCTTTCATAGTCCGGGTGGCTGGCGGTGGCGATGACGAGGCCGGCCGGCAGGTCCGCCAGCTTGAAACTGCCATCGGCAATCGTCTCGGTCAGGCCTAGGGCGGCTGAAACCGAAGCGCCGGGGATGGGCGCGCCCGTATCGGCGTCGACCACGATGCCATTCAGCGCCACCATGTAGGGAAGTTTCTTCGGATTGACCAGAAGGCGGACGAAATCGATGGCGAAGGCATCCCCGACGCCGGTGGTCGGATCGTCGATCTCGAGCACGGCTGTGCCCGATTTCAGGAGGGTGATGTCCTCGGTCAGGACCTTCAGGGAGATCAGCTTGCCGACGGGGCCGGTTTGGTCCACGGCGTTCAGGGCCTGTTCGATGTAGGGCAGACGGCGTCCGTTCAGCGAAACCTCGAAGCGCGAGCCGAAG
>JAQVKV010000295.1 GCA_028694545.1 Zavarzinia sp.
CCCCGCCTTCAAGGGTCGTGTCGTGTCTTGCCCCGGCTTTCGCCGGGGTGCCGATTCCGGGCGATCAGGGAAGCCGGGGGGCCGGCGGTTCCGCTGCTTCCGGCACGGGCACGGGCTCCGGCACCGGGGCGGGCGCCGGCTTCACGTCGGCGAGATCGCCGGGCGTGGGCGTCAGGTCGATCACCCGCGTGCCGTCCAGGCGGTAGAGCCAGCCCTTCGTGCGGGCGTTGATGGCGCCCACTTCGGCGCGGACACTTTCCGCATCCTTCAGGACGGGCTGGCCGTCGGGCCCGGGGCCGGCTTCGACCGGGGCGGTTGGCGCCTCATAGGCGGCCTCAATCGTGGTCCAGCCCTGGCCATCAATGGTGACGAGGCCGAGGTTGAGCACGAGACCGTCGAAGGTCTCGAAGCGGACGGTGGCGAGGGGCTGGCCCGCCGGCCCGTCCTTCACCTTGCGCACGTCCTCGAAGGTCAGATAAGTGGCGGCGACCGCAAGGGCGCCGATCCTTCCCATCTTCGCCGTCATGGTCGCGGTATCGAGGCCATCGAGGGTGAAGCTTCCGTCCGGCCTGGTCCGGGAAATGCGGGCGGTCTGGTCGCCCTTTGTCACTGTAACGACGGCGAAGCGGTCGGGTGCCAGAACGAGGAGTTCGCGGTCCAGCCAGTCGGCGGGGGTACGCGCCGGGCGCAGGTCCGCCTCCACCTCCCACGAGCCGGCCTCGCCCACGGGGCGAACGAAGAAGCGCGGCACCTTGCTGGCGCCGAGCACATCATCCGGCCGGCCGACGATGAGATCGGCCAGCACCAGGTTCGAGCGGTCCTTGACGGTCAGGCGCAGGCCGCGCGTGCCGGGGGCCACGTCCTCGACGTCGAGGAAATGATAGCGGTCGGGCCGGGCCGTCTTCGGCTCGATCGCGACCATGTCGCCCAGCGCCACGAGCAGGCGCTGCAGCTTGCCGAAATCGACCGGATAGTTACCCCGTTCGGGCATCACCCAGCGATCGGTGCCGCCCCGCTTCAAGGTGAAGGCGCCTTCCGCCCCTTCGATGGTCACGCTGGCGACATCGTTCAGGCGGTATTTCAGCTCGGGCATCAGGGGCCGGCCGGACAGGTCCGCGCTGGTTTCCCGCACCCGCTCGGCGACGAGCCAGGCCCCGGCGAGGCCAAGCGCGATGGTCAGGCCGAGCAGGGCGGCGAGGGTCGTGCGACGCATGGGCGTTGCCCCCTATTTCCGGGCCCGGCGGCGGCGCAGCCGGGCGAAAGACAGGACGATGGCGATCCCTGCGACGAGCAGCGGGACGAGGCCGATGTTGATGAAGCGCAGCCGGCTTTCCAGGGTCTCGATGTCGACGTTCAGGTTCCGCTGCACCTCGCGCAGCTCGCGCCGCGTGGCGGCGACTTCGGCGCGGGCGTCGGCCAGCGCCTTTTCCGTCTCGGCCGAGACGATGGCGCCGTTGCCGGCGCCGCCCGAACGGCGCAGTTCGACGATGCGGGCCTGGGTCGCGTCGAGTTTCGCCTGCAATTCCTCGCTGCGCGCCATGAACTTCTGTTCGGCGGCGCGCTTAAAATCGTTCACCACGGTGAAGGGGCGACTGGCCGGGCCCCGGCCGCGAATGGCGATCAGGTCGGCGGAACCGGCCAGGTTCTCGACCGCGTTCACGATGAAATTGCCGTTGTCGGCGACGGGCACCAGGCTGCGCTCAGCGCCCTGGCCGACCTCCTGCACCCACAGGCGATCATCCAGCACGTCGACGTCGGCGATGACGACGACATTGACCGGCTTGGCTGATTCCCTCAGTTGCGGCCGGTCACCTGCGCCGAAGGCGGGGGTCGACCCCTCGGGGGTCGGATTCGGCGCGTCCTCGCCCGTCACCTTGGGCGGGCCTTCCGGGAAGGCGGTGGGGGCGGGGCCCGTGATGCGCGCGGCCAGCGTGAAGGCATGGCCTTCCGGCTTGAACATCCGCGCCAGGTCTTCCGGATTGCCGGTCACGCGCACGGCGACCGGGTTGAAGACGCCGGCTTCCGTGCTCGTCGTGATCAGGGGGATTACGGTCGTGGTCGCGCCGTCCAGGGTGCTGATGGCGCCCGAGGTGGCGAACAGGACCTGGGACAGGCTGGCCGTGACGATGTCGTCCGGATTGAAGTTCGCCTTGGCGGCGCGCAGCCAGACCAGATAGTCCAGCGGCCGGCGGCTGCCCGCGACGGTGACCTTGGTCGCCAGCCGGGCATCGCCGATCACCTGTTCGGGGTCGACCTTCACCCCCCATGCGGCGAGCAGGGGATCGAGATCGGAGGCGAGCTGGGGCGGCGGCCCGCCCGGGCGGGCCCCCTGCGACACGACTTCGGCATTGGGATCGACGAGGACGACGGCCCGCCCGCCCGCCAGCACGAACTGGTCGATGGCGTAGAGCTGCTGCGGCTTCAGCTTCTGCGGATGGGCGATCAGCAGCATGTCGATATGGGCGCCGATCTCGACGAAATCGGGCGACATCATGCGCACGTCATAGAGTTCGGAAAGCTGGCTGTAGACCGCGAAGGGATGCGACTGGCCGCGCATCGCCGCCATGGCGCCGCCGAAGCCGACATCGAGTGGCAGGGCCGAGATGACGCCCAGCACCGGCTTGTGCTCGGCGGTGAGCGACACGATCATCTTGGCGAGATCATACTCGAGGAAGCTTTCCCGGTCCGGTGTGATCACCGGCATTACTTCACGTCCACCGATCGGTCCGGTGCCGACCAGGCCGAAATAGAAGGCGTCGCCCGACGGCGTGTCGTTGCCGCGAATGCCGGCGGCAACCGCCTCGTCCTCGGCCGTCGTATAGGGAATGGGGTCGATGATCTCGATGCGGATATTGCCGTGGCCCGCGCGGCGGAAGGCGTCCAGCAGTTCGGTGACGCGGCCGGCGAAGGTCTTGATCGACGGGAACTGGTTCGCCAGCGTCGCCGAATGATAGAGCCGCAGGGTGACCGGCTCGTCCAGTTTCTCCAGGATGGCGCGGGTGCCGTCGGAGAGTGTGTAGAGCTTGTTTTCCGTCAGGTCCAGGCGATAGCCGGAAAAGCCCACCTGGGCGATCAGGTTGACCGCGAGGAAGAGGGCGGCGATGAGCGCAAGCGCCAGGCCGCCGGCGATGCGAACGCGCGTGGGGGCCATGTCAGCTCGCCTTCTTCATGTCGATGATGATGGCATTCGCCGCCAGCGCCGCGATGATGAGGGTCGCGAAGAAGACGATGTCCTTCGCCTCGATCACGCCGGTCACCAGCCCGTCGAAGTGGGTCAGGAAGGAGAAGGAGGCGACGGTGTCGACGATCGCCTGCGGCGCCCAGCCCGAGAAGGCGTCCAGCACCATGGGCGCCCCGGATGCCGTGAACAGGAACAGGACAACGACCGTCAGCACGAAGGCGACCACCTGGTTCCGCGTCATCGCGGAGACGCAGGACCCGACCGCGAGATAGGCTCCCGCCATCAGGAAGGAGCCGATGTAACCCGCCAGGATCACGCCGTTGTCGGGCGCGCCCAGGTAGTTCACCGTGAACCACATGGGCACGGTAAGCACCAGCGCGATCCCGGTGAAGGCCCAGGCGGCGAGGAACTTGCCGAGGATCGCGGCCCACAGCGGGACGGGCAGGGTGAGCAGCAGTTCGATCGTGCCGGCCTTCCGCTCCTCCGCCCACAGGCGCATGGCGATCGCCGGGATCAGGAACAGGTAGAGCCAGGGATGGAAGGTGAAGAAGGGCACCAGGTCCGCTTCGCCCCGGGCGAAGAAGTTCCCGACATAGAAGGTGAAGATCCCGGTCAGGAACAGGTAGACGATGATGAAGACATAGGCCAGCGGCGTGGCGAAATAGGCGGCGAGTTCGCGCCGGGCGATGGTCAGCGTGCTTCTCATGGCCGGGCCTTCGGCGTGTTGGCGGCGTCGCTCGTGGTCAGGCCGCGGAAGACGTCGTCCAGGCGGCCGTGATCGACGGTCATGGTTTCGATGGCGATGCCGGTCTGGCGCAGGCGCGCCGCGACACCGTCGAGGATGGCGAGCCGGCTTTCGCGCGGCAGCACCAGGAAATCGCGCGCCGGGCGCCCGCCCTCGGGCGTGAAGACGCGGGCCACCCCCGATACGTCGGCGAGACGCGAGGCAAGATCCGGCACCGGGTTCAGCAGGGCGAGGCGCACCGCGTTGTGGAACGGCGAATGGGCCATCAGGTCCTGCGGCGTGCCGTCGGCGACGACGCGGCCCCGGTCGATGATCACCGCCCGGCTGCACACGGCCTCGACCTCCTCGAGGATATGGGTGGAGACGACGATGGCCTTGTTCGGCGCCATGCGGCGGATCAGGTTGCGCACCTCGTGCTTCTGGTTGGGGTCGAGGCCGTCGGTCGGCTCGTCCAGGATCAGGCAGGGCGGGTCGTGCAATATGGCGCCGGCCAGGCCGACCCGGCGCTTGAACCCCTTGGACAGGGTCTCGATCGGCTGGTCCAGCACGCCTTCAAGCTGGATTTCGGCGACGACCTGATCGAAGCGCCGCTTCAGGGTGGCGGCGTCGAGTTCCCGCACCCGGCCGAGAAAGCCGAGGAAGCCACGCGCGGTCATGTCGCCATAGGCGGGCGCCCCCTCCGGCAGATAGCCGAGCGCCTTCTTGGCCGCCAGCGGCTCCGCCTCGACGTCGTGGCCGGCGGAGATCGGAAGAGCGTCG
>JAQVKV010000296.1 GCA_028694545.1 Zavarzinia sp.
TGCCCTATGGCATTGCCTTCCGGGGCAGCACGCTCTATGTCGCCGATGCGAGGGGCGTCTGGCGCATGACCTATGCGGGGGCGGCGCCGGCGGAGCGGGTGGAAATGATCACGCCCGAGGGCGATTTTGGCGAGACCGGCGGCCACTGGACCCGCAATCTGGCCTTTTCGGCCGATGGTTCTTCCTTCTTCGTCGCTATCGGCAGCGAAAGCAATGTCGGGGAAGAGCCGGAACCGCGCGCGACCATCCGGCGCTATCCCGCGCCGGGGGGCACGGGCGTCACCTTCGCTTCGGGCCTGCGCAATCCGGTCGGCCTCGCCATCAATCCGGTCACCGGCGCGCTTTGGGCCGTGGTCAACGAGCGTGACGGTCTTGGCGACGATCTGGTACCCGATTATCTGACGGAAGTGATCGAGGGCGGGTTCTATGGCTGGCCCTACGCCTATCTCGGGGTCCCCGACCCGCGCTTCGGCGACCGGCGGCCCGACAAGGTGGCGGAAATGCGCCTGCCGGACGTGCTGTTCCGCAGCCATTCCGCTCCGCTTGGCCTCTGCTTCTACACGGGCACGCAATTTCCGCCGGAATATCGGGGCGATGCCTTCGTCGCCCTGCACGGCAGCTGGAACGCCGGCACGCCGCGCGGCTATCAGATCGCGCGCGTCGATTTCGAGGACGGCAGGCCCGTCGGCAACGGCTATGAGATTTTCCTCGACGGTTTCCGCACCGATGAGCCGGGGCATTCCGGCCGGGCGTCGGTCTGGGGCAGGCCGGCGGCCGTCGCCGTTGCGGCCGATGGCGCCCTTCTCGTCGCGGACGACGTCGGCGGTACCATCTGGCGCGTGGTTCACGGTCAGGGAAGCGCGCCGTGAAGCCGTGGAAACGTCTCGGGCGGCGTACGGTCTATGAGCGCCGTCCGTGGCTGACGGTTCATGTCGACAAGCTGGAACTGCCCGACGGCAAGGTGGTCGAGGAATTCCACACTCTCGAACTGGCGCCCTATGCGATCGTGCTGGCGGAAACGCCGACGGGCGATCTCGTCATGATGGACCAGTACCGCCATGGCGTCGGCGGGCGCTGTCTGTCGCTGCCGGGCGGCATGATCGACGCGGGCGAAAGTCCGGAACAGGCGGCGCGGCGCGAACTGCGGGAAGAGACGGGTTTCGAGGCGACGGACTGGCGCCATGTCCAATCGTTCGTCTCCATGGCCAACATGAACGGCTGCATGGGCCACCTGTTCCACGCCAGGGGCGCGCGTCCCGTTACCGCGCCGGATTCCGGCGATCTCGAGGAGGCGGCAATCATCACCCTGTCGCGGGACGAGGTGCGCGCCGCGATGCGCGCGGGGCGTACGCCGATCGGGAATATCCTGATGGCCCTCGGCCTCTGGCTGGCGGATTTCTGAGCGGACTTCCGACCGGCCTGGCGCCCGCCGACCCGCTCACCGCATGAACACGTGGTTGCCGATACGGGTCGTGACTTCCAGGTTGCGGGCCCAGCGCGGTTTCTTGCGGTACTGCAGGATCGAATAGAAGGAATGGGCGCCGCTGGTCGGGTCCCTCATCGTATCCTCGAGGACGGCATCCGCCACGATCGCGGCATTCTGCCAGCGCTGGCTGCTGCCGATCGCGTCCGAGACCGTGGCGCGCGGCACGTCCGGGGTCCAGCCGAACTGATGCCGCTCGTAAACCACGTCGCAGATGGTTGTGCCCGCGGGGCGGGTATCCAGCCGGTTCAGGACGACATGGCCGACCGCCGCCATGCCTTCGGCGCCTTCGCCGCCCGCCTCGAAATAGAGGGTGGCGATCAGGCAGGCACGATCGATGGCGGCGACCGTGGCTGCGGGCACGGGGTCGGCCGGCACGGGCGAAAACACTTCGACCGCCGCCGGCGCCAGGGTGATGGCCGGCTCAGGCGTGCGGGCACAGGCGGCGACGCCGGCCAGCAGGATGATGAAGATCGCGCGTTTCACGGTTCCCTGCCCTCCCTGTCCCTAGAAGCCAGAGAGGGCCGGTTCCGGTCAAGGGCTCAGAAGCGCGAGACGTCGCGCACCGCGCCCTTGGCGGCGCTGGTCACCATGGCGGCATAGGCCTTCAGCGCGGCGGAGACCTTGCGGGCACGGGGGGCCGCCGGCTTCCAGGCGTCCTTGCCCTTCGCTTCCATGGCGGCGCGGCGCGCGGCCAGCACCTCGTCCGAGACCTCGACCCGGATGATCCGGTTCGGGATGTCGATGGTGATGGTGTCGTTTTCCTCGATCAGGCCGATGGCGCCGCCTTCCGCCGCTTCCGGGCTGGCATGGCCGATCGACAGGCCCGAGGTCCCGCCGGAAAAGCGCCCGTCGGTCAGCAGGGCGCAGGCCTTGCCCAGCCCCTTCGACTTCAGGAAGGTGGTCGGATAGAGCATTTCCTGCATGCCGGGGCCGCCTCGCGGGCCTTCATAGCGCACGATGACGACATCGCCCGCCTTGACCTTGTCGCCCAGGATGCCGTCCACCGCCGCGTCCTGGCTCTAGAAGATGCGGGCCGGGCCCTTGAACCGCAGGATGGATGCGTCGACGCCGGCGGTCTTCACGATGCAGCCGTCGAGCGCGATGTTGCCATAGAGCACCGCCAGGCCGCCGTCCTTCGAGAAGGCGTGTTCGATATCGCGGATCACGCCGGTTTCGCGGTCGAGATCGAGATCCGGGAAGCGCCGGTCCTGGCTGAAGGCGACCTGGGTCGGCACGCCGCCCGGGGCTGCGCTGAACAGGGTCAGCACGTCTTCCGACGGCTTGCGCTTCACGTCCCACTTGTCCAGCGCCTTGGCGAGGCTCGACGCATGGACCGAGCCGACGTCCCGGTTGAGCAGGCCGGCGCGGTCCAGCTCGCCCATGATGCCCATGATGCCGCCGGCCCGGTGCACGTCCTCGATATGGACGTCCTGCTTCGCGGGCGCGACCTTGCAGATGTTCGGCACCTTGCGCGACAGGCGGTCGATGTCGGCCATGGTGAAATCGACCCCGGCTTCCTGCGCCGCCGCCAGCAGGTGCAGGACGGTGTTGGTGGAGCCGCCCATGGCGATGTCGAGGGTCATGGCGTTCTCGAACGCCTTGAAGCTGGCGATGGAGCGCGGCAGCACGCGCTCGTCCTCGCCCTCGTAATAGGAGCGGGCGAGATCGACGATCAGGCGCCCGGCCCAGAGGAACAGCTCGCGCCGGTCGGCGTGGGTCGCGACGATGGTGCCGTTGCCGGGCAGGGACAGACCCAGCGCCTCGGTCAGGCAGTTCATGGAATTGGCCGTGAACATGCCCGAGCACGAACCGCAGGTCGGGCAGGCGGAGCGCTCCATCTCGAGGCTTTCGGCGTCGGTCACCGTGGGATCGGCGCCGGCGATCATCGCGTCGATCAGGTCGACCGCCAGTTCCTTGCCCTTCCACTTCACCTTGCCGGCTTCCATCGGCCCGCCCGAGACGAAGATGGTCGGGATGTTCAGGCGCATGGCGGCCATCAGCATGCCCGGGGTGATCTTGTCGCAGTTCGAGATGCAGACGAGGGCATCGGCGCAATGGGCGTTCACCATGTATTCGACCGAGTCCGCGATGATATCGCGCGAGGGCAGGCTGTAGAGCATGCCGTCATGGCCCATGGCGATACCGTCGTCGACGGCGATCGTGTTGAATTCCTTGGCGATACCGCCTGCCTTCTGCACCTCTTCCGCCACCAGCTGGCCAAGGTCCTTCAGGTGGACATGGCCGGGCACGAACTGGGTGAAGGAATTGGCGATGGCAATGATGGGCTTGCCGAAGTCGCCTTCCTTCACGCCGGTCGCGCGCCAAAGGGCACGGGCACCGGCCATGTTGCGGCCGTGGGTCGAGGTATGGGAGCGATAGGCGGGCATGACGATCCCCAATCTTTTCTGTCGCGTCGGAATGCAACACTTGGACCCGTTAGGCAAGCGCGAAGCAGGAATTGCAGCCTTCCGCGACGTCGGGTCTCGACAAGTGCCCGGCGATGCCGTGCAATCGGGAAGGCCAATGTCGGAGCGGCGCCATGGACCCGATCATTCAGCCCGATCCCCGTGATCTCAATCTCGACGCCCGCATCGGGCGGCTCGCGGGCTGGCCGCTCGGCACCGACGGCGGCGAGGTGGTGACGGTCGGCGACCTGATCGAGAAGGCGGGGGACGATGCGGTGGCGATCGGCCGGCGCATCCTGCGCACCGACGGCGGCCCGGCCGAACTCGGCAACATCCTGCGCCGCGCCCGCCTCGACGGCGAGGCTTGCCCGGATCCGGACGGTCTGGCGGTGATGATTCTCTCGTCCGTGCGCAACGGCCGCACCGGCCACGAACGCCCGGCGGACAAGGGCGCGATCGCCCTCATCCTGGTGCCCAGCGTCATCGCCGGGCTCGGCCTTGCCGGCGGGCTCAGCCCCTATCTCGCGGCGCTGCTGGTCGGGGCCGGCTGGGTCGTCGGCTGGAAGCTGCTGCGTCGGGACTGAATTCGTACACCTCTCCCGTCATCCCGGCGCAAGCCGGGATCTTCCGTTGGAAGGGCGCACGGCCTTGCAAGGTCCCGGCCTTTGCCGGGACGGCGTCCTTGATCCCCTGATCGTCGACGTGACCCGGGCCCTCTATTTCCCGTGTCGCCGTCTCCTTAAGGGTTCTCAGATCCGGCGCGAGAAATAGCGCATGGACATCAGGAACGAGA
>JAQVKV010000297.1 GCA_028694545.1 Zavarzinia sp.
AGCTCTTCGGCCAGCGCCTTCAGCGCCCCCTCTTCGGGACCCGATCCGGCAAGCCAGAGATGAACGCCCGGCACCAGCGCCAGCGCCCGCAGCAGCGTATCGAACGCCTTGTTCCGGTGCAGGCGCCCCAGCGCCACCATCAGGGTCGCCGTGCCGGGGGTGCCGATCGCGGCGCGATCGACGGCCGGGCCCCGGGGCGGGGCGACGAAATTGGCCACATGGTGCACGCGTTCCGCCGGCCAGCCCTTGTCGCGCAGATAGGCGCAGATGCCGGGCGTATTGCCGACGAGGTGATGGCAGTCGCGGTAATATTTGACGTCGTAATAGCCGCCGAGACGTCCGACCTTCAGGAACCCGTGTCCGGCCACCGGGCTGGACGGGCACAGCGCCGTCGCCCGGTTGGCCCAGGTGACGACGATGTCCGGCGCGAAACCGGCGATCGCCCGGCGGAAGCGCCAGCGCGTCGCAAGATCGAGGAAGGGATTGCCGAAGCGCGTCTCGATCACGGGCACGCTCGCCTCGTCGAGCGCCCGGCGCCGTTCCGCGACCGGCCGCGTGATGGCCATCTGCTCCAGCCCGGCCCGGGTCAGCGCCGGCACGAGACGGGCATAGAAAGCCTCGGCCCCGCCCCGGGGCGCGCCGGCGATAGCCTGGATCACACGCATGCGCATCCACTAGCCCTTTTGCCGGACAGCGTCAAACAGCTGGATGACCTCGAACGAAATCTATGGTGCACTGCAATAGCGCCATCGAGTGGCCTGCCAGGGACCAGCCATGGACGAGGAGATCGCGTATGGATGATGACTTCGCCAACCGCGGGCGGAACGGCACGCCCGCCCCCCGCGAACCCGGCGTCCGCTATGATGCCGGGACGGGGCGCATCCATCTGCCACCGGCCCTTGCTGCCTGGTTCAGGCCGGCCGCGCCGCGCCACCATGAAAGCCTCTGCGCCAATGTGGCCCGGACCCTGTGCGAATGGGGCGCGCCCGCGAACGCCGTCGCCGACCGTCTGCAACGCACGCTCGACGCCAAGGAGGGCGCCGCGCCGCGCGGTATCACGGTCGACGCCCTGCTCTGAACGCCGCCCCGGTGATCCGGGGCGGCGCCAGGGTCATTCCGCCGCGACGATGGTCGGCAGTTTGTAGTCCTTGAAGTCGTCGCGCAGCTTGGTCTTCAGGAGCTTGCCGGTCGCGGTATGCGGCAGTTCGTCGACGAAAGCGACGTCGTCCGGCATCCACCATTTGGCGATCTTGCCAGCGAGGAACGTCATCATCTCGTCCTTGGTGACCTCCTGGCCCGGCTTCTTCACGACGATCAGCAGCGGCCGTTCGTCCCACTTGGGATGATAGACGCCGATCACCGCCGCCTCCGCGACAGCCGGATGGCCGACGGCGGCATTCTCGAGATCGATCGAGGAAATCCACTCGCCGCCCGACTTGATCACGTCCTTGGCCCGGTCCGTGATCTGCATGAAGCCTTCCGGATCGAGGGTCGCCACGTCGCCCGTGTCGAAATAGCCGTCATGGTCGAGGATATTGCCGCCGTCCCCCTTCAGGTAGGAACCGGCGATCCACGGCCCGCGCACCATCAGGTGACCGAAGGCGACACCGTCACGCGGCAGCTCGTTGCCGTGATCATCGGTAATCTTCATGTCGACGAGATAGACGGCGCGGCCCTGCTTGCACTGGATGTCCAGACGCTTTTCGAGCGACAGCTTCTCCATCCCTGCCTTGAGCGAGCCAAGCGTGCCGAGCGGGCTCATCTCCGTCATGCCCCAGGCATGGCAGACCGAGACGCCATACTGGGTCTCGAAGGTTTCGATCATGCTGCGGGGTGCCGCCGAACCGCCGATCACTACGCGCTTCAGAGTGCTGAGCTTGCGGCTCCGATCCTTCTCGAGGTGCTGCAACAGCATCAGCCACACGGTAGGCACCGCCGCCGTCATGGTGACGCCCTCGTTCTCCAGCAGTTCGTAGATGCTGGCGCCATCCATCGCCGCGCCCGGCATCACCAGCTTGGCGCCGGCCATGGGCGCGCCATAGGGGATGGACCAGGCATTGGCGTGGAACATCGGCACGACCGGCAGGATCGCGTCCGACGAGCCCATGCCCAGGGCATCCTTGCCGTTCGCCACCAGCGAATGCAGCGCGGTCGAACGATGGGAATAGAGCACGCCCTTCGGATTGCCCGTGGTGCCCGAGGTGTAGCAGAGCGACGAGGCCGTGTTCTCGTCGAACTCCGGCCATTCGAAGTCTTCCGACGCCTCCTCGACGATCTCTTCATAGCAGAGCGCGCCGGGGATCGTGGTCTCGGGCATATGGGCCCGGTCGGTCATGATCACGAAATGCTTCACGCCGGTAAGGCGCGGCAACAGCTTCTCGACCAGTGGCACGAAGGTCAGGTCGATGAAGAGCGCCTTGTCCTCGGCGTGATTGACGATATAGGCGATCTGTTCCGGGAACAGGCGCGGATTGATGGTGTGGCACACCATGCCCTGACCCGAGACCGCGTACCAGATTTCCAGATGGCGATAGGTGTTCCACGCCAGCGTGCCGACCACATCGCCGAAGCCAACGCCCAGCCGGCCCTTCAGGGCATTCGCGAGCTTGCGCGCGCGTTTTTCGCACTGGGCATAATTGTAACGGTGGATCGGACCTTCGACGGTGCGGGTCACGATCTCGCGGTCCTTGTGATAGACCGCCGCGAACGTCAGGAACGACGAAATCAGGAGCGGCCGGTCCTGCATCAATCCACGCATGCTCTCCCCCTTGTGTTATCTCTGGGCCCAGTTACCCCCAGCACTTAAGTGCTGCGAGACCCGGCGTCAACACCACCCGAACGGATGGGGTGCGCCGAGGCGACCGATGTGCGTGCGCGGAACGCCGTCCGCGCCGGCCACGCCCTCCGACACGCCTGTCCGAAAGCCGACATCGAGGTCGGAAGCGCCCTCCGGTGTCGCATCGAAACCTGCCCGATTCCGCCCTCCGGGCCTTGGTACGCCTTTTGCTGACGACGCGCCGGGGAGACTGAAATCGGGTCGCAGGAGTCATCTCATGGCCAACATCACATTCTCATCCCCGCGCATGGGCAAGGACGTCACGGTCTATGCCGTCGCCGGGGACCGCGGGACCGTTCTCGCGGTCGCGAAGCAACACCGGATTCCCATTCCCTTCGATTGCCAGGACGGCGAATGCGGCTCGTGCCTCATCGAGGTCAGCCATCTCGACGCGCCGACCAAATACAGCCGCCATGGCATCGCCCTGACCGAGAAGGAAAAGGAAGCGCTGAAGCAGCTCGGCAAGATCACCAGGGAAGAGCTGTACGAGGCGGAAGTGAACGACATGCCGCCGCGCTACCGGCTGGCTTGCCAGTATTTCGTCCGCAACGAAAACATCCTGGTGAAGTTCGAGGGTGACGAGACCCTGCCCGCGCAAGCGCCCCACATCACGCCCGCCGCCAAGCATTTCAAGGGCGGCATCGAGATCGCCTCGGTCGACATGTTCCTCGGCTACGCGGTCAAGGTCGAGCAGGATGCCGCCCTCCATTTCGACGGCCTCGCGGAAAAGATGGACGAATGCGGCAATGCCGAGGTCGCGCGGCTGTTCCGCCAGTTGGCCGCCTTCTCCCGCCTGCATCTGGGCGAAGCGAAGGCCCGAGCCGGTGTCATCGCCGACGATCTCGTGGTGCCACCCGACTACGTCTGGCCCGACCACGCGACGCCGGAACGCACGTCGCTGATGGCCGGGGACTCCTCGCTCACCCGTCTCGACGCGCTGAAGGCCGCCCTTCAGGGCGAGAAGCGCGGCCACGAGTTCTATCTGGCCGTCGAGGCGAAGACCAGGGATCCGGAGATTGCCGCCATGGCGAAGCTCTTCGTCAGGGAAGAGGCGGAACACGTAAAGATCCTCGAAGCCTGGATCACCCGCGAGGAATGGGCGCTGAACCACCCCCATGCCGAAATGACGGCCTGATCCGGCTCGCCGGCGGCGCGCCCCTCGCGCCGCCGGCGGTTCCGACACCGAAAGGAACAGCGATGCAGAGCGTCGAGGAATTTCTGGCCCACGCCATTCAGCTGGAGCGTGAGGCCGCCGAGCGTTTCGGCCTGCTGGCCGATGCGATGGTGTCCAGCGGCAATCACGCCGTGGCGAAACTGTTTCGCCGCCTGGCGGATTATTCGCGCCTTCACCTCGCCGACGCGCGCGAGCGGGCGGGCTTTCGCACGATCCCGGACCTGAAGCCGGAAGATTTCGTCTGGCCGGATGCCGAGAGCCCGGAAACGGCGGCGATCTGGGCCGTCGATCCCCTGATCGGCGTCGACGAGGCGTTGCGGACCGCGCTGGCGGCCGAGATGGCGGGGCATGGCTATTACGCCGCCGTCCTCGCCTCGGCCAGCGACCCCGAGATCATCATCTTCGCCCGGGAATTTGCCGAGGAAGAGGCGGGCCACGTCGCCGAACTGGAAAAATGGGTCGCGGCGCGGAAGGCGGGACAGGCGACCCCGGCCGAAAGCTGAAGGCGGGGTCAACGCATGTTGGAGGGGATGCGGACGATATCGCCGTCCATGTCGAATTCGCCCCAGCCCCGATGGTGGAACATGGGCGCGCGCGCCTGGGCCGGATCGTGCCACGCCTTTACCGCCTCCAGGATATACA
>JAQVKV010000298.1 GCA_028694545.1 Zavarzinia sp.
CACGAGCCTGCCGAGGCTGTCCTTCACCTCTTGCGGCATGCCGGCCATCATCGGCGTCTCGAAGGTGCCCGGCGCGATCGAGACGACGCGGATGCCGGTGCGCGCCAGCTCGCGCGCGATCGGCAGGGTCATGCCGACGACGCCGCCCTTGGACGCGGCATAGGCCGCCTGGCCGATTTGGCCGTCGAAGGCGGCGATGGAGGCGGTGTTCACGATCACGCCGCGCTCGCCATCCTCGCCCGGCTCGTTCTTCGCCATGGCGAAGGCGGCGACGCGCAGCATGTTGAAGGCGCCGATCAGGTTGACGCCGATCACCTTGGCGAAAGTGTCCAGCTTGTGGGGCGCCTCGCGGCCCACCACCTTCTCGCCGATGACGATGCCGGCGCAATTGGCGAGGCCATGGACGGCGCCGAACTTCGCCAGCGCGGCATCGACGGCGGCCTGCGCATCGTCCGCGTTGGTCACGTCGGTCTTCACGAAGATCGCGCTCGGGCCCAGTTCTTCGGCGACCGAAGCGCCGTTCGGATTGACGTCGACGAGAACGGCATTGCCGCCCGCCGCCACCACCATCTTCGCCGTGGCAAGGCCAAGGCCCGAGGCCCCGCCGGTTACGATGAAGGTCTTGCTGGTGATCTGCACATCAGGCTCCTGAAAATCGTGTCATTCTCGTCTGCCCCCCGCCGCGTCATCCCGGCGAAGGCCGGGATCCTGTTCGGGGTGGCTTCGGTCTCTTCTCGTCACGAGGTCCCGGCTTTCGCCGGGACGACGGTATCGGGCGGCGAGGTCAGGCCGCGTTGTTTTCCTTCGTCTTCGCCACTTCCTGATTGCGCAGAATGAAGCGCTGGACCTTGCCGGACGGGGTCTTCGGCAGTTCGGCGACGAATTCGATCTCGCGCGGGAAAGCGTGGGTCGAGAGGCGCTTGCGCACGTGCTGCTGCAGCTCTTCAGCCAGCGCGTCGGAGGGCTCATAGCCCTTGGCCAGCACGACGAAGGCCTTCACGATCTCGGTACGCTCAGGATCCGGCTTGCCCACGACCGCCGTCTCGATCACCGCCGGATGCTCGATCAGGGCGCTTTCGACGTCGAAAGGCCCGATGCGATAGCCGGACGAGGTGATGATGTCGTCCGAGCGGCCGACAAAGCTGACCGAACCGTCATCGTTCCATTCGACCGTGTCGCCGGTCAGGTAGTAGGGGCCGATGAAGCTGGGCGTGTCGCGGTTGAGATATCCCGGGAACCAGAACAGGGGCGACTGGCTGCGGTCGATCGCGAGGATACCGGGCTTGCCGACCGGCATTTCCGCCGTGCCTTCCTCGTTCACGACAACGGCCTTGTAGCCGGGCATGGACAGGCCGGCCGAGCCCATGCGGATCGGATGGTCGAGACCATGGTGGTTGTTCACCACCATGCCGAGTTCGGTCTGGCCGTAGTGGTCGTTGATCGGGCATTCGAGATGCTCGGCGAACCAACGGATCACCTCGGGATTCAGCGGCTCGCCCGCCGAGGAGACGACGCGGAGCTTGCCCTTGACCGCCGCCGCCGCTTCCGGCCCGGCCGCGATCAGCATGCGGTAGGCGGTGGGCGAGCCGGCAAGATTGGTGATACCGAGCTTGGCGATCAGCCCATAGGTCGTATCGACCGTGAAGCCACCGTCATAGAACATGGTGGTATGGCCGAGCAGCAGGGGCCCGGTGACGGCGTAATAGAGGCCATAGGCCCAACCCGGATCGGCGATGTTCCAGAACACATCGTCCGCGCGCAGGTCGACGGCGTCGCGCATGTAGACACCGAAGGAGAGCAGCGCCTTCAGCGGCACCGGAACGCCTTTCGGCAGGCCCGTGGTGCCCGAGGTGAACATGAGCAGGAAGGCATCCTCCGCCCCGCGCGGCACAGGCTCGAAGCTGGCTGGCCGCGCGGCGAGTTCCGCCTTGAAATTCAGGTCGCCGTCCCGAACCGCGTCGCCGACGCAGAGGACCTTCGGGCAGTTCTCGACACCGTCGAGCTTGGAGCGGTTGCCAAGGTCGGTGACGACGAAACGGCTTTCGGCCGTCTTCACCCGGTGCTCGATCGCCTTCGGGCCGAAGGCGGTGAACAGCGGCTGATAGACAGCGCCGGCCCGCCAGGTGCCGAGGATGGTGACGAGCAGTTCGGGCGTGCGCGGCAGCAGGCCGGAGATGCGGTCGCCCGGCTTGACGCCGTTGGCGGTCAGGAAATTGGCGAATTGGGCGGAGAGGTCGCGGAGCTGCTCGAAGGTATAATCGGCGCTCGACCCGTCCTTGCTTTCGTAATGGAGCGCAACCCTGTTCGCGCCGACATGGGCGTCACAGCATTCGAGGCAGGCATTCAGGCCGCCGGCAAGGCTGCCCTTCAGCATTTCCTTCTCGAGCGCCGGGACCGAGAAGTCGCTCACCACGGTTTCATAGGCACGCTTCATCTGCGCGTCTCCCTTGCCATTGTTTCGACATCCGTCGTTTGATGCATGGGGGTAAGCCCATTGCATGGCAGCTACAATGGCAGCAGGCTCCAAATCGTCCGATCGTTTTTGCAATATCGGCAGGAGGATTCGCGGAACGGAACATGCAGCGCGGCACGATTTCCATACATCTGGTCGAGGAGGCCCTGGTGGTCGCCCGGGCCCGGGGAATCGACACGGACGCCATTCTTGCCGGGGCCGGCATCACCCCCGCCCTGCTGGGCGATGACGAGGCAAGGGTGCCGGCAACCCAATATGCCGCGCTCTGGCTCGGCCTCGCCCGCGCGCTGGACTGCGAATTCTTCGGCATGGACCGGCATCCGATGCGTCCGGGCAGCTTTACCCTGATGTGCCGCAGTGCCCATGGCGCCGAGACCGTGGGCCAAGGCCTGCGCCGGGCGCTGCGCTTCATCGGCCTGATCCTCGACGATTTCCAGGCCACCCTACGGCGCGAGGGCGAGCGCGCGGCGATCGTCCTGACCGAAAGGGAAGAACCCCGCCGCGCCTTCACCTATTGCACCTTCTGGCTGATCATCCACGGCCTCACCTGCTGGCTGGCCGGGCGCCGCATTCCCGTGCTGGCCGCCGAATTCCGCTGTGCGGCGCCGCCCTATATCGATGACTACCGTACCCTCTTCACTCATGACCTGCGCTATGGCCGGGCGCAGACGCGGCTGGAATTCGACGCCGCCGCCCTCGACCTGCCGGTCAGGCGCAGCGAAGCGGAACTGAAGAGCTTCCTTCGCCGTGCTCCCGCCAACATCCTGGTGAAATACCGCTCGAACGACAGCCTGACCGTGCGCGTGCGCCACGAATTGCGCCGCCATTCCCCCATGGAATGGCCCGATTTCGACACGCTGGCGCTCGGCTTGCACATGTCCGCCTCGACACTGCGGCGCCGGCTCGACGGCGAGGGCCAGAGCTTCCAGTCGATCAAGGATTCGCTGCGCCGCGACCTTGCCATCCGCTGCCTGACAAGGGGGGCCGCCAGCATCGCCGACATCGCCGAACAGCTCGGTTTCGCCGAGCCCAGCTCTTTCCATCGGGCCTTCAAGAAGTGGACCGGCCTGCAACCGAACGAGTACCGCCGCCGCCATGCGCCGGAGCGCGAAGCCTCGGTTTAACCTGTCCTTAAGCGTCATCGGGCGACGATCCGGCCGTTCTCAATCCGAGTCCGCCGGACTGGGCCCGCGACGCAAAAATGACAGAATGTCAGAACCTACGCAGATTTCCCGTCATCCTCTCCCGGACAACCGAAGGGAGGGACTGACCGAGTGACCCTGCGTCAGACCGACAATATTTTCGACGCCCAGGCATCCCGGGTTGAAACGTCGACGACGTCGGGCGTCGGCTGGCGCTTCAGTCTGCTCGCCTTCGCGCTCTATCTCGGCTCCGCCGCCCTCAGTCTGCTCGTTTCCAACACCGTGAGCGGTGTCGCGACCATGTGGTTCGCCAATGCCGTCCTCATCGGCCTGATCTGGCGTAACCGGGGGCGCGGCCTGCTCATGGCGATGGCCGGCAGCGTACTCGCCTCCGTCATCATCAAGACGGCCGCCGGCGGCTCGCCTTTCGTCGCGCTCGCGCTGTCCGCCGTCAACCTGCTGGAGATCGCCCTGGCACTCTGGCTGATCGACCGCGTCAACTGCGGGCGCCGCGGCACCTATGCCGAGGTGCCGGTGATCCTGCTCGGCGGTATCGTGGCCCCCCTCGCCTCCGCCCTCGCCGCCGCGTTCATCCTGCACCCCTACCCCGAAACGGGCATTTCCGACTTCTGGCCCCTTTGGTGGACCTGGTGGACCGGTTCGGCGCTTGGCGCGATCATCGCCCTACCGATCGTCCTGACCGCGCGTCGCTGCGCGATCCGCGACGCCTTCACCGGACGGCGGGCGATCGAATTCGCTCTCATCGCCCCCCCGAGCCTGGCTTTCGCGGCCTATCTCGCGGCGGAAAACGAATTCCCCCTGGTCATGGTCTCCGTCGTGCTGATGCTGGCGGCGACACGGCTGAACCGGTTCGCGACCGCCCTGCTCTCCGCCGTTTGCGCCACGCTGGTGCTGACCATCATCAGCCATGACTGGCACATCGCCGACGACGTCGACGGCATCATGCGACACCTGCCCGTGCTGGTCCCGGCCTGGATCGCCATGGCGGCCCCTTATTTCGTCGCCCTGCTGCGCG
>JAQVKV010000299.1 GCA_028694545.1 Zavarzinia sp.
TGCATATGCGCGGCGAGGCCGGCGATGTCGGCATGCGCGAGCGCGAGGATCGAATGCTGTTCGGCATCGCCCGGCAGGACCGAGAATTCATCGGCGCTGTGCGCCAGCTTCTCGGCGATCGCCTTGTCCACGGTCAGGGAGACGCCGGCCTCCTGGTCGAGGACGATCGTATAGCCGTTCGACATGCGGAAGGCGTTCACCTCGGCACCGCAGACATCGCAATGGATCGCCTCGTCGCCGATGCCCTCGACATGGGAGGGCGGGCTCATGGTGCCGCAGGCCGGGCAGATCTTGGCGACGAAGGGGTCACCCCGGTAACGCCCCTCGACGAACTCCATGACGCCCGAGGAGGTGGCGAGCGAGGTCACCTTCATGCGTCTGATCTTGATCGCGACGGCATCGCCCACTTCGGCGCCTTCGACCGCGACGGGCTGGGTCACTTCGTGGCCGCCCTGGAACTTCGGGGTGATCATGGGGCCCCAGCAACCCGGCGGGGTGCCGGTCTTGATCGTGCCGCCGTTCGCCACCGGGCCGAGCATGGGAACGCTCGGTCCGACGATGCCGCCGGAATAGGTATGGACGTTGATGACGGACGCTGCCGACATGACGGGTCTCCGGTATCTGGTGGATCGGGGGGATGATCAGAAGGCGAGGGTGAGGTTCAGCCAGAACTTGTCGCCTTCGGGCCTGTTCTCGACCTCGAACTCGCTCTGGTATTTGGCGGTGACCATGAGGTTGCCGGCGCCGTACGAAACCTGGGGCCCGAGGGCGAAGGCCTGGCCCTTGAAGTCGCCGAGCACGGCGCCGGCGCCGCTGTCGCCCGTCACCTGCTTGTAGGCATAGCCGCCGACGCCGACGGCGAGCGGGCCCCAGTGCTTGGCCACGATGAAATCGGCGTGCAGCTCGTTGCCCGAGGTATAGTCGGTCGCCGTGTTCTCGGTGTTGATGTCGTACATCACCTTGATCGAAGCTTCGTAACCATCGGCATTCAGCCAGGTGGCGGCCACGACCGGCGTGAAGGTCGTGTAGTTGCGGCCGACATTGGCAAGGTCGTTCTCGTCGTAGGCGCCGGTCGGCAGATAGATGTCGAGACCGGTGATCAGGTGGAAGTCACCGAAGTGCCAGCCGATGATGAAGGGATCGATGATGATGTCGCCGAGGCCGGAGGCGCTGTCGCTCACCGGGCCGAAGCCGAGGTCGACCTTGGCGAAGGGCAGGAAGGCATGCATGGCCCAGGTCCCGCCGAGCACGCTGACGTCGCTGACATAGACCGCGCGGAAGATGGTCGCCGCTACGGTGACGTCGAAGTCGGAAAAGACCGGGGCGGCGTTCTTGAACTCGCCCGCCGTGTAATACTGGTTGTAGCTGAGGGCGTAGAAGCCCGGCGGCGGCAGGGCGCCGGTCATGAAGCTTTCGGCGCCATTGGCATAGGCGCCGCCACCGCCTTCGGTCGCCTGGGCGGCCGAGAGCGTGAGCAGCGACAGTGCCGAGGCGAGGAGCGACGCAGAAGCGATACGAGACATCGTGACCCCCAGATTGGGCTTGCCTTCGGACAAGCCATGGCCTATTCAGCCGTGCCCCATGCAACCGCCCGGGTTATTCACCGGACCGTTGCCGCACGTCCTGGGTTTCACGATAGGAAAAACGGTTTATCGCCCTCAATTGGGGGCGATCGCAGTGCACTAGGGGTTTTCCCCAGGGGGGATCAGGGGTATCCCGCACCCGTCGGCTTCACGCCGAAGACGATCTGCACGATCTGGGCGAGACTGTCGGTGCCCAGCTTCTGGCGGATGTTGGCTCGGTGGACTTCCACCGTCTTCGGGCTGATGCCGAGTTCGTGGGCGATCTGCTTCGACTGCTTGCCGTCGATCATCAGGTCGAGCACGGCGCGTTCGCGCGGGGAGAGCGAGAGCAGGCGGGCCTTGCGCTTGGAGCGGTGCTGCGCTTCTTCGTGCAGCTGGACGCCCCTGGCCAGCGCGGCCTGGATCGTGTCGAGCATGACCTGATAGTTGAAGGGCTTCTCGATGAAGTCGAAGGCGCCGCTCTTCATGGCGCGCACCGACATGGGAACGTCGCCATGGCCGGTCATGAAGATGACGGGCAGGGGGACGGCGCCTTCGGCCAGAAGCTTCTGCAGGTCGAAGCCGCCCATCATCGGCATGCGCACGTCGAGGACGAGGCAGCCGGGCCGGCGCGGATCATAGATGTCGAGGAATTCCGCCGCACTCGAACAGCAGCGCAGGTCGGAGCCCACGGATTCGAGCAGGAAGCGCAGCGAGGCACGAACCGCGTCGTCGTCGTCGACGATATAGACGACGGGGATGGTCGTCCGTTCGCCCGAGGGCGGCATCGGCTTCACGGCGTTCATGCCGTACCTTCCTCGGGCGTGCCGACCGGCAGCGCCACATGGAAGGTTGTGCCGCCCGAGCCTGAAGTCGCCCACATGTGCCCCTGGTGGGAGTCGATGATGGTCCGGCACAGGGTCAGGCCGATGCCGAGGCCTTGTTTCTTCGTCGTGTAGAAGGCGTCGAAGATCTTGTCCGGGTTCATCTTGGGCAGGCCGTGGCCCCGGTCGGCGATCGAGATGCGCACGGCGCGCGGCAGGCGGTCGGTGGTGATGGTCAGCACGCGCTCCGTTTCCGGGGTCTCGGCCATGGCCTCGATCCCGTTGAAGGCGATGTTCAGGATGACCTGGGCGATGAGCACTGGGTCGGCCATGGTCTCCAGCGCGGTCGGCGACAGGCGGTAGGCGATGCGCGCGCCCTCACGCTCCGCCTTCATGTCGATGAAGGGCGTGACCTCGCGCACCATGGCGTTCACGTCGGCGGCGACACGGGTGGGTTCGCTGCGCCGGGTGAAATTGCGCATGCTGCCCATGATGCGGCCGGCGCGGTCGGCCTGGGAACTGGCCTGGCGCAGGGCGTCCAGCGTTTCGCCCGGATCGAAGCGGCCGCTTTCCAGCCGGTGGATGCAGCCGCCGACATAATTGCCGATGGCGGCGAAAGGCTGGTTCAATTCATGCGCCAGCGCCGAAGCCAGTTCGCCCATGGAGCGGCAGCGGGCGACGTGCTCCAGCTCGCGCTCGCGCTCGCGGGCGCGGAACTCCGCCTCGATCCTTTCGGTCACGTCGCGGAAATTGACCAGGATGCCCTGGATGTCCGGGGCATTGACCATGTCCTTGCAGGTCGCCTCGTGGTGCCGCCATTGGCCGTCCCGGTGCAGGATGCGGTAGGTGACGTGATGGGCGACGGCGGTCTCGGGGCAGCCGTGGCTCTCGCGGCGCAGGAGTTGGCGTATGCGTTCGCTGTCTTCCGGGTGGATGTAGTGCAGGACATTGCGCCCGGTCGCCCGCCGTTCGTCATAGCCGAGCACGGTGCAGATCGAGGGCGAGACGTAACGCAGCCGGCCGCTTGGCGCGACAATGGCGATGCCGTCGGACGAATGCTGGATCAGGCGGCGGAAATGGGCCTCGCGGGCGATGAGCCGGTCCTCGTATAGCTTGCGTTCGCGAATGTCGCGGAACAGGGCGAGGACGAGGCAGCGACCCTCCACCGTGATCAGCTTCAGATTCACTTCGACCGGATATTCGCCGCCGCCCTTGTGGATGCAGACCCACTCGAAGGTATAGCCACCCTCGGTCGTCGCCCGCCGGATGCGGCGGAAGGCTTCGTCCATGCTGAAGGCCGGGCGCTTCGGGCTGATGACGGTGACCTCCTGGCCAAGCAGTTCGGCGCGCGAGAAGCCGGTCAGCCGTTCCGACGTAAGATTGGCCTCGATGATGCGGCCGTCGTCCGGATCGTGCAGGAAGATCGCGTCGCTCGCGTATTCGAAGGCGGTCCGGTAGTGGCTGGGGGAAAGTTCGATCATGGCCGTCGGGCCCGGCTGTTGTGAAGAAGCGACCCTTCAACATGCGCCTTCCCGGTGCCTAATTTCAAGCCGGGGCTGTGGCTGTGCCTAAACCATGTGCACGGGGCTCCGAAGAGTGACCGAATTCTCCGTTGACGGGATCGCGGCGCTTGATCAAGATCACCGCGCTTCGGTGGTTCCGTGGCCCTTCGGGGCCGGGATTAAAAGGGAACAACGGAAGGTGGCTTTGTGGAGCCGCCAAGCCGTGGCTGTCCCCGCAACTGTGAGCGGTGAGTACGCCCCCAACGTCACTGGTCGCGCGCCTTCGGGCCGGCCGGGAAGACGGGGCGATACAAGGATCCGCGAGCCAGGAGACCTGCCGTCGAGGGCATCACTTTACCGCCGGTCGGGTGAACCGGAGGTAGCGGACCAATCCGTAGCAGTGATGCGTCCATCGACGTTGCCGCGGCCGGTCCGGAGCTTTCCGTCCAGTCTCGTCATCGACTGTCGGGCCGTGTAACCCGGCCCGTGGCGACGTCTGTCTGTCGTCTGTCCACATGCGTGGACGGGGCTGGACGCGTGCGCCCGAAATCAGGCCCGTGGTCCGCCCGAATGCAGGGAATCGTCATGATGCGGCTTGGGGCCATGTTCACTTCGGCAACGGCGTTGATCTTCGCGGGTGCGGCCGGCGCATGGGCCGAGGAACCCGTGCTGTTGCCGACGGTATCGGTCAGCGCCAACCTCGGCGATGTCACACCGCTGACCGCCGTCGGCAGCGCGGTCACGGTGATC
>JAQVKV010000300.1 GCA_028694545.1 Zavarzinia sp.
GCGCGGCGTGCTCGTCAATGGTGTGGTGGCGGATGGTCCGGCGGCCAAGGGCGGCATCAAGGTGGGGGACGTCATCCTTTCGGTCGACGATCACCCGGTCGGCGATCCGGATGCGCTTTCCTTCCGCCTCGCCACCCATGACGTTGGCGGTAACCTGAAGATCGGCCTGTGGCGCAAGGGCAAGCCGGTCGAGGTTTCGATCCCGCTCGAGGCCCCGCCGGAGAAGCCGGCGCGCGACAAGCGCGTGATCGGCGGTCGCAATCCCTTCTCGGGCGCGACCGTGGTCAATCTTTCGCCCGCCGTCGCGGAAGAGATCGGCCGCGATACCGGCGACAAGGGGGTGGTCATCGCCGAGATCGAGGGCGGCTCCCCCGCTGACCGCGTCGGCTTCAAGGTCGGTGACCGCATCGTCGCGGTGAATACGGTTGCGATCGAAAGCACCAAGGACCTGGTGGACACGATTGCCCAGCCCTCGCGCGCCTGGCGCCTGACCATCGAGCGGGGCGGGCGTGAATTCTCGACGATCCTGCCACGATGAGCGATCTGTTCGAGGCGGCGGGCCTGGGCCCGGAGCGAAAGGCGGGTGGCGACGCCACGCCGGCGGATGATGCCGCGCGCCCGCTGGCCGATCGGCTGCGCCCGAAACGCCTCGAGGACGTGGTCGGCCAGGACCATGTGGTTTCCGCCGACAGCCCGATCGGCCGCATGATCAAGGCCGGGCGCCTGTCGTCCCTCATCCTCTGGGGGCCGCCGGGCACCGGCAAGACCACCATCGCCCGCCTGCTGGCCCAGGCGGCGGGTTATGACTTCGAGCAGATCTCGGCCATTTTCTCGGGCGTCGCCGACCTCAAGAAAGTCTTCGAGGCGGCGCGGCAGCGCCGGCGCATGGGGCGGCGCACCCTGCTCTTCGTCGACGAGATCCACCGCTTCAACCGGGCCCAGCAGGACGGTTTCCTGCCCTATGTCGAGGATGGCACCGTGGTCCTCGTCGGGGCGACAACCGAGAACCCCTCGTTCGAGCTGAACGCCGCGTTGCTCTCGCGCGCCCAGGTCCTCGTGCTGAACCGGCTGGAGGCGGAGGCGCTGGAACAATTGCTCCAGCGGGCGGAAGCCCTGGCCGGTCATGCCCTGCCCCTGAAGCCCGAGGCACGCGCGGCCCTGCTCGACATGGCGGATGGCGACGGGCGCTATCTCCTCAACCTCGCCGAGGAACTGCTGGACCTCGGGCCCGAGGCGGCGGCGGTCGACATCGAGGGCCTGACCGAGATCGTGCAGCGCCGCGCGCCGCTCTACGACAAGGCGCAGGAAGGCCATTACAACCTCATCTCGGCGCTTCACAAATCGATGCGCGGCTCGGATGTCGACGCCGCCCTCTACTGGTTCGCGCGCATGCTGGAAGGTGGCGAGACGCCGCTCTACATCGCGCGCCGGCTGGTTCGCTTCGCGGTCGAGGACATCGGCATCGCTGACCCGCAGGCCCTGATCGTCGCCAACGCGGCGAAGGATGCCTTCGATTTCCTCGGCAGTCCGGAAGGCGAGCTGGCGATCGCGAATGCCGTCATCTATCTGGCGACCGCGCCGAAATCCAATGCCGCCTACAAGGCCTATGGCGCCGTGCGCCGCGCCGCCAAGGAGACGGGCAGCCTGATGCCGCCCAAGCATATCCTGAACGCGCCGACCAAGCTGATGAAGGAACTCGGCTATTCGGCGGGCTATGCCTACGATCACGACGCGCCCGACGAATTCTCCGGCCAGGATTATTTCCCCGAGGCGATGGCGCGCCAGACCTTCTACAACCCGAAGGGCAAGGGCTTCGAGCACGAAATCCGTCGCCGGCTGGACCATTGGGCGGACCTGCGACGCAAGCGCCAGCGTGGGGAATGACGGACAAGGCGGAACCCGACCGGCTGGGTCGTGCCCTCGCGAGCGGGGAAACGGCGCGTTTCTTTCGCGCCGCGCCGGGCATGGCCGTGGAATGTCTGGCGGCACGCTTCCACACCTATGCCTATGCTCCCCACACCCACGACGAATATGTCATCGGCACCGTCGTCGCCGGGCGGGAGCGGTTCTCGATCGGCATCGATCGTGGCGATGCCGGGCCGGGCGACCTCTTCCTCATCGAGCCGGGAACGGTGCACGACGGGGCGCCGGGGCCGGGAGGCTATGCTTATCGGATCGCCTATCCCGGCCCCGACGTCCTTGCCGCCATTGCCGGCGATGTGACGGAGCGGGCCATGCCGGCGCCCCGGTTCGCCGCCTTCCTCGTCGACGATCCGGTGCTTGCCGCGCGTCTTGCCCATGTCCACCGCGTGGCCGAGGCGGAGGGCGAGGGGCTCGCCACGGACGAGGGGCTGTTCACCGTGCTCGCCACGATCATGGCGCGCCACGGCGGTGATCCCCGGCTCGTTGCCGGTATGGCGCGGCCGGCCGGACAGGAGGCGGGCGCCATCGCGCAGGTGATGGATTTTCTCGACGCCCATTATGCCGACGCGCCGGATCTCGCCACCCTTTCCCGGGTCGCCGGCCTGCCGAGGGCCCGGTTGATCCGTGCCATGAAACGCCACACCGGACTGACGCCCCATGCCTGGCTGAACGACCGGCGGGTGCGCGCGGCACGTGGCCTTCTCGCCGCCGGTGACGCGCCGGCAGGAGTGGCGGCGGCCTGCGGCTTCTGCGACCAGAGTCACCTCAATCGCGCCTTCAAGGCCCGCGTCGGGATTACCCCGGGCGCCTATAGCAGGCTCTACGTCTAGGCGAGTGTGCTCGCGCGTGTTGGCTTACCCCCTCACCCGACCCTCGACCCCTTGGGGAGAGGGGCGGGTGAGGGGGTAGACGGCACGGGCGTGATTTTGGTCCAAGACCGGGCCGTGCGCCGACGCCATACTGCCGGCCCGATCGACCCGGTATCACAATGAGCGACAGCCGCCTTTCCCGTTCCGCCTCTCCCCTGACCGAATTCCGCGAAGGTGTTCTCACGACCCTGCCGGCGATCGCCGCCGCCGTGCCCTTTGCCGTGCTCATTGGCGCGCTGGCCGTGGACAAGGGATTGTCCGTGGTCGAGAGCGGGCTGATGTCGGCGCTGGTCTTCGCCGGGGCGTCGCAATTCGTGGCGCTGGAGGGATGGACGGCCCCTGCGCCCTGGCTGGCGCTGTGCCTGACCGCGCTCGCCGTCAACATGCGCCATGGTTTGATGAGCGTCTCCCTCGTGCGCCGGCTGGAACGCTTTCCGTGCTGGTCCCACCCTGTTGTCCTGTTCTTCATGGTCGACGAGATCTGGGCCTTCGCCGAGGCGCGGGCGGCGAGGCGGCCGTTGACGCCGGCCTTTTACGCGGGGCTGGTCACCTTCTTCTATTGTGCCTGGGTGGCGGGGACCCTCGCCGGGGCGGCGCTGGGCGGCATGTTGCCGGAGCCGAAGGCTTTCGGCCTCGACTTCACCTTCATCGCGATCTTCGTCGTGCTGATCCTCGGCTTCCGGGCAAGACCCGGATTCGTCCTGACGATCCTGGCCAGCGCCGGGGTGGCCGTCACCGTCGACCTGCTCTGGCCGGGCCCCTGGTCGATCATGGCCGGGGCACTTGCGGGGATCCTGGCGGCGGCCTTCGGACCCCGGGGGCGGGCGGCATGAGCATCGATCCCGATACCTTGCTCGGCATTCTCGCCATGGCCGTGGCGACGGTGGCCTGCAGGCTGGTCGGCCTGCTGCTGCCGGCGGGAATCGAATGGCGCGGACGGCTGGCCGCCGGGCTGGAAGCCATGCCGCCCGCCGTGCTCGCCGCCATCATCGCGCCCACGCTGCTTGCCACCGGCTGGGCGGAGACATTGGCGGGGGCGGCTGTCGTGGTCGCCGCCTGGCGGCTGCCGATGACGGCGGTCATCGGCGTCGGCATTCTCGGCGCGGCCGGCTTCCGTTACCTGCTCGCCTGAGATTCAGCTTGTGCGCACGCGGGCAATGAAGTCACCCACCTCGCGTTCCAGCGTCGCCGCCTGACGCGACAACTCACCGGCCGCGGCCAGCACGTCGCCAGCGCTGCTGCCGGTCTCGCGCGTTGCCGTCTGGACCGAGGCGATGATGCCGGAAACAGCGGAAGTGCCGGTGGCCGCCCGGGCGATATTGCGCGCGATCTCGGCCGTGGCGGCGCCCTGCTGCTCGACCGCGCCGGCGATTTCGGTGGTGATGCCGTCGATGTCGCCGATGGTGCGGCCGATGCCGCCGATGGCCGCCGCCGCCTGCTCGGTGCGCGACTGGATGGTGCGAATCTTCTCGCCGATCTCGTTCGTGGCGCGGGCAGTCTGGCTCGCCAGGTTCTTCACTTCCGAGGCGACAACGGCGAAGCCCTTGCCGGCCTCGCCCGCGCGGGCCGCCTCGATCGTCGCGTTCAGGGCCAGCAGGTTGGTCTGATTGGCAATGGTGGCGATAAGCTCCAGCACGACGCCGATCTCGCCCGCCGCCTCGGTCAGTTCCAGCATCGACTGATTGGTGCTGTTCGCCTGGCTGACCGCCTGGCTCGCCGTGCTCGCCGACTGCGTGACGCGCGCCGAGATTTCGCGGACCGAAGCCGCCAGCTCTTCCGCCGCCGTGGCGACGGTCTGGACATTGGTGCTCGCATCCCCCGCGCTTTCGGAGATCGGAAGAG
>JAQVKV010000301.1 GCA_028694545.1 Zavarzinia sp.
ACACCTATTCGACCACGATCGAGGCGAAGCAGGACCTGATCGACGGCAATCCCGATCTCGTGCAGCGTTTCGTCGATGCGACCATCATCGGCTGGAAGACCTATCTCACCGGCGACCCCGCCGCCGCCAACGCGCTGATCAAGGCCGCCAACCCCGAGATGACGGACGACCAGATCGCCTATGCCATCAAGGTGATGAACGAATACGGCATCGTCATGTCGGGCGACGCCAAGACGCTGGGCATCGGCGCCATGACGGACGCGCGCTGGAAATCCTTCTTCGACGGGACGGTGGCCGCCGGCATCTATCCGGCCGATCTCGAACTGACCAAGGCCTATACGCTGCAGTTCGTGAACAAGGGCGTCGGCCTGCATTGAGCCTGTTGCGCATCGCCGGCCTGTCGCACCGTTTCGCGGGCGGAACCCTCGCGCTCGACGGGCTGAACCTCGGGCTGGAACGCGGCGAGTTTCTCTCCGTCCTCGGCCCGTCGGGCTGCGGCAAATCCACCCTGCTGCGCCTGATCATGGGGCTTGAGACGCCGACCACCGGCGCCCTCGCCTGGGCGGGTGGCGTGCCGCCCCGCTTCGGCGTCGTGTTCCAGGAGCCGACGCTGATGCCCTGGGCCGACGTGATCGACAATGTGGCGCTGCCCTTGCGCCTTGCCGGGGCCGGGCGCGCGGCGCGGGAAGCGGCGGCGCGGGAAGCGATCGATCTCGTCGGGCTTTCGGGTTTCGAGCGGGCGGTCCCGCGCGAGCTTTCGGGCGGCATGCGCATGCGCGTCTCGATCGCGCGGGCCTTCGTCGGCAACCCCGAGCTTCTCCTGCTCGACGAGCCTTTCGCGGCGCTGGACGAGATCACGCGCCTGCGCCTCGACGACGAATTGCGGGCGCTGGCCACCGCGCGCGGGCTCACCGTCGTCTTCGTCACCCATTCCGTGTTCGAGAGTGTCTATCTCTCCACCCGGATCGCGGTGATGACGCCGCGGCCGGGCCATGTCGCCGCCGAGATCACGGTGGAACGGGCGGGTGCCGGCGCCGATTTCCGGGCCAGCGCCGGCTATGCCCGGCAATGCGGCGTGGTTTCCGACCGTCTGGCCGAGGTCATGGCGGCATGAGCGGGCGGATGATCGGGCGGGCGGCGCCCCTCGTGGTCGCCCTGGCGGTGCTGGCCGGGTGGGAGGCGCTGGTCACGCTACGCGAGATCCCGTCCTATATCCTGCCGGCGCCGAGCCGTATCGCGGCAACCCTGTGGAGCGACCGGACAATCCTTCTTGCCTCGCTTCTGGTCACGCTGAAGACCACTTTCGCGGCCCTTGCCACTTCGGCCGTCACCAGCCTCGTCCTCGCGATCCTGTTCCGGCAGAGCCGCTGGGTGGAGCGCAGCCTCTACCCTTACGCCGTCATCCTGCAAGTCACGCCCATCGTGGCCATCGCGCCGCTTATCCTCATCTACGTCGAGGATCCCTTCGCGGTCATGCTGGTCTGCGCCACCATCGTGGCCTTCTTCCCGATCCTGTCCAACACGATGCTGGGCCTGCGCTCGGTCGATCCCGGGCTCGAGGACCTGTTCCGTCTCCAGGGCGCCGGGCGCTGGCAGGTCATGTGGCTGCTGCGCCTGCCTTCGGCCCTGCCCTATTTCCTCGGCGGCTTGCGCATCGCCGGCGGCCTTGCCCTCATCGGCGCGGTGGTCGCCGAATTCGTCTCCTCGACCACGGCGGGCGGCGCCACCGGCCTTGCCTGGCGCATCATCGAAGCGGGGCAGCGGCTGAACGTGCCACGCATGTTCGCAGCACTCGCCCTGATCGCCGCATCCGGCATTGCCATCTTCGCCCTGCTCACGGCAATCTCGCAGTTCGTGCTGCGGCGCTGGCACGACAGTGAGCGAAAAGACTAGAAGAGGGCGACGCGACATGGCCGCAAGGCTGACGGAAATCCGCCGGATCCCCCTGCCGGTGCGCCCCTTCGATCTGGGCAAGGCGACTTTCGCCGGCGACACGGAATTACGCCTGTCGCTCGGCATCGGTTCGGGCCTGTCGCGGCGCCCGGGCGATCCGCCGGGCCGGCTTTACGCCATTACCGATCGCGGCCCCAACATCCCCTGCGACGAGGCGGCCGAAGTCCTGGGCGCCGGGGCCGAGGTCCTCTGCGCCGGCGACAGGGACGGCAAGATCTTTCCCCAGCCCGGGTTCCAGCCCTCCATCGTCGCCATCGACATCGCGGCGACTAGGGTCCGCCTCGCCGCCCGCATCGGCCTGCGCGACAGCAAGGGCGAAGCCCTGACCGGCCTGCCCAACCCGCGCGAGGGGGAAGCCACGCTCGCCATGGAGCAGGCCTTCGACGGTACGGGCGCCCTGCTGCCCCCGGATCCCGGCGGGGTCGACACCGAATCGGTCGCGGCGGCGGCGGACGGCACCTTCTGGGTCGGCGAGGAATATGGCCCGAGCCTGCTGCATGTCGATGCGGAAGGCATGGTGATCGAGCGCATCGTGCCGAAGGGCATCGGCCGCTTCTATCGCAAGGCGCCCTATCCGGTGCGCGAGCGCCTGCCCGAGGTTTTCGGGCGCCGGCGCCTGAACCGGGGCTTCGAAGGGCTGACCATTTCCTCGGACGACCGCTTCCTGCATTTCATGACCCAGAGCGCGCTGGAACATCCCACGCGCGAGGTCGCGCTGTGGTCCCGCAACATCCGCCTCGTCACCTTCGACGTGAAGAAGCGCGAGGTGGAATGCGAGCATCTTTACCGCCTCGACAGGCCCGAGGCCTTCCGGGCCGACAAGGGCGCGGAGCGGCGCCACGTGAAGGTGGGCGACATGTCGTCGGTCGGGCCCTACGACCTCCTCGTGGTCGAACGGGTGGAGAATTCCTCGAAGATCTACCACATCCGCCTGACCGCCGATCAGCGCCTCGCCCCCGAATGGCTGGACGTCGACCATCGCCCGACCCTGGAAGAGACGGACGGCCGCAACCTGCGCCGCCGCGACATCCCCGTCCTCACCAAGCGCCTGATCCTCGATTCGGACCGGGACAAGGGCCTGCCGGCCAAGATCGAGGGCCTGAGCTGGTTCGACGAACGTACCCTGGTGGTCATCGACGACGACGACTTCGGTATCCGGGGCGAGCGCAGCGCCGTCCACGTGCTGCGCTTCGACGGGCCGATCATCTGACCAGCGTCAGGCGTCCTGGCCTGCGTTGATTTCCCGCAATCGTAATGTCGCCCCGGCCCCCTATGTTAAGGGGATGAGGGAGGTAGGCGTATCATGACGGAGAGCTGGCACGCCCAGCCGGTGGAAGCGGCTTTCACGGCGCTGGACAGTGGAGCACAGGGCCTGACCGGGGCGGAGGCGGCACGCCGGCTCGAGATCCATGGGCCGAATGCCCTGCCGGCGGGCAAGGGGCGCAACCCGATCCTCCGCTTCCTCGCCCAGTTCAACAATGCGCTGATCTATTTCCTGCTGGCCTCGGCGCTGGCGGCCGGCCTGCTGCGCCATTTCGTCGACGCTGGCGTGATCGTCGCCGTGACCGTGATCAACGCGATCGTCGGCTTCATGCAGGAGGGCAAGGCCGAACGCGCCCTGGCCGCCATCGCCGACATGATCAGCCCCCATGCCGCCGTGCTGCGCGACGGCAAGCGCCAGACCGTGGCGGTCGCCGATCTCGTGCCCGGCGACATCGTCCTGATCGAGGCGGGCGACCGGGTTCCGGCCGACATGCGCCTCGTCAAGGCCAGCAGCCTGCTGATCGACGAAGCCCTGCTGACCGGCGAATCCGTCGCCGCCGCCAAGACCGACCTGGTCGCGGCCAAGAACGCGGCCCTGGGCGAGCGTCACAGCATGGCCTATTCGGGCACACTGGTCGCCGCCGGACAGGGCGTCGGGATCGTCACCGCGACCGGCACGGCGACCGAGATCGGCCGCATCAGCGCCATGGTCGGCGCCGTCTCCGCCCTGACGACGCCCCTGCTGCGCCAGATGAACGCCTTCGGCCAGCGCCTGACGATCTGGATCGGCATCGGCTCCCTCGCCCTCTTCCTCTTCGCGGTCTTCGCGCGCGGTTACGACTGGACGGAAGCGCTCATCGCCGTGGTGGCGCTGGCGGTCGGGGTGATTCCGGAAGGGCTGCCAGCGGTCATGACCATCACGCTCGCCATCGGCGTGCAACGCATGGCCGGACGGAAGGCGGTGGTCCGTCGCCTGCCGGCCGTGGAAACCGTGGGCGCCACCACTGTCATCTGTACCGACAAGACCGGCACGCTGACGCGGAACGAGATGACCGCGCGCCATGTCGTCGCCGATGGCTTCCTGCTGACGGGCACGGGCGCCGGCTATGCGCCCGAAGGGGCGCTGTCGGTCGAGGACGGCGACGATGCCGAGGGCCTCGCCGCCGCCTTGCCCCTGATCCGCGCCGGCATCCTGTGCAACGACGCGCGGCTGCATCAGACGGACGGCCATTGGCGGGTCGAGGGCGATCCCATGGAAGGCGCCCTGCTCACCCTCGCCGCCAAGGCGGGGCTGGACCCCGACCATATCCGCCGCGAATGGCCACGCCGGGCCGAAGTGCCCTTCGATGCCCGCTATCGCTTCATGGCGACGCTGAACGTCGGGCTGAACGGGG
>JAQVKV010000302.1 GCA_028694545.1 Zavarzinia sp.
GCCGCGCCGACCGCGACGCCGCCGTCCTCCGACGACAAGAAGCTGATCGTCGGCCGCAACATCGTGCTGTCGGGCCAGATCACGGCCTGCGACAAGCTGGTGGTGGAAGGCCGCGTCGACGCCACCCTGACCGACAGCCGGGTGATCGAGATCACCTCGAGCGGTGTCTTCAAGGGCGCCGCCGAGATCGACGAGGCGCTGATCGGTGGTGTCTTCGAAGGCAAGCTGATCTGTCACGGCCGTCTGCTGATCCGCGCCACCGGCAAGGTGAAGGGCGAGATCCGCTATGGCCAGCTCGAGATCGAGTGCGGCGGCGAGCTGGTCGGCGACATCAATACCGTCCAGGGCACCTCGGGCAAGGCGAAGGAAGCCGAGCCCGCGCCGGCACCGGCGCCGGAACCGGCCCCCGCCGCCCCGGCCGCGGTCACCTTCCCGGTCGCACCGGCGGAAGGCGGGCTGATCTGAGCCTCGAAACCCGTCCTTGCCGAAACCGGCACCCCGTCTGATCAGGACGGCCCTTGTCGGGGCCGTCCTGTTCCTTCTCGGCGCCTGCGCCAACCGGCACCCGGGAACCGTGACCGGGGGCCCACCGCCCCTGCCGCCGATGGGCCTCATCGGCATGAAGGAGGCGGAGGTTCCCCACTATATCGGGCCGCCGTCGATCCGCCGACGCGAACCGCCCGCCGAAATCTGGCAATACACCGCGCCCGAATGCCTGCTTTATCTCTTCCTCTACGAGGAGGCGACAGGGCCTGCCGTCCGCCATGTCGAGGCGCGTGATCGCCAGCGCAAGCCGGTGGACGTCCGGCGCTGCGCCGAACGGATGGCCGCCGCCGCCTATGGCCGGCAGACGCTGCAGGACGGACGGAGCCAGATCAGGCCGTCACCTTATCCTTCGATGCGCACAGGTCGCTGACGATACAGGACGCGCAGTCGGGCTTGCGGGCCTTGCACACATAGCGACCGTGCAGGATCAGCCAATGGTGGGCATGGCGGCGGAATTCCGCCGGCACCACCTTTTCCAGCTTCGCCTCGACCGCCTCCACCGTCTTGCCCGGGGCAAGGCCGGTCCGGTTCGAGACCCGGAAGACGTGGGTGTCGACGGCGATCGTGGGTTCGCCGAAGGCAATGTTCAGAACGACATTGGCCGTCTTGCGCCCGACGCCCGGCAGCGCTTCCAGCGCCGCGCGGTCCTGCGGGACCTCGCCCCGGTGGCGCTCGATCAGCAAGCGCGAGAGCTCGATCACATTCTTCGCCTTGTTGCGGAACAGGCCGATGGTCTTGATCGTTTCGGTCAGCCGCTCGAGGCCAAGGTCGAGCATTTGCTGCGGTGTCTTCACCCGGGCAAAAAGGGGCGCCGTCGCCTTGTTCACGCCGACGTCCGTCGCCTGGGCCGACAGGACGACGGCAACGAGAAGCTGATAGGCATTCTCATGTTCGAGTTCGCCGCGCGGCTCGGGGCGCTGGGCGCGCAGGCGCTCGAAGAAGGTGACGACGTCGGCCTTACGCATGGTCCGGCCCTGTTGCATACGACATCTGTAGGAATTCCAACTTGTGACGCCCGGGTACCGAAATTACTCTTGGGTCTTGCTGCGGCTGCGAAGGGCCGATGCCCGCGAGAATAGCTATCATGAACGAAATGCCTGAGGACAGGAAAGCAGAGCTGGACCGTCTTTGGTTCGACGCCGTGCTCAGCCCGCATCGCTCGCTCGGGCCACGGGCTTTCACCCTGCTGATGCTGTGCGTGGTGGCGATCAGCTTCGCCTCGGGGATGCTGTTCCTGATGCTGGGGGCCTGGCCGGTGTTCGGCTTCTTCGGGCTGGATGCCCTGCTGATCTGGTTCGCCTTCCGCGCCAATTACCGCGCCGCCCGCGCCTTCGAGCGGGTACGCCTGACCGACCGGGACTTCACCGTCGAGCGGGTCGACGCCAAGGGCAGGGCCCGCCGCCATCGTTTCGAGCCGACATGGGCGCGCATCCAGGTCGAGGTCCGGGACGAGGACGACAACGAACTGGCCATCACCAGTCACGGCCGACGTTTCGTCTTCGCCAAATGCCTGTCGCCGTCCGAGCGGCTTGCGCTTGCGGATGCCCTGCGGGCCGCGTTCGCCGACCGTCGGGACAATATGGTAACGGCGGCGCCCTGAGGGGACGCCGCCGTTCCGTGTCGTTCTTCTGTCCGGCCGGGATTATTCGGCCGGCTTCGGCGCCTCCGGCGTGGTGTCCGGGGCGGCCGGCGCTTCGGTCGCGGGCGTCTCGGGGACCGCGGTGGTGTCGCCGCTGACGGCGTCATCCATTGCCTTCATGGCATCGTCGGCGGCCTTGCCGGCCGCGTCGGTCGCGCTGTCGATGGCGTCACCGGTGGCCTTGGCCGCATCGTCGATCGCCTTGCCGGCGGCGGCGCCCATTTCCTCGGCCGTGCCCTTTTCAGGCTCGGCCGCCGGGGCCTCGGCGGCGGGCGCCGGCGCGGGAGTCGCGGCGGGAGCTTCGGCGGCCGGGGTCTCGGTCTTGGCGGGCTCGGTCGCGCCCGTCTTCTGACCGTCGTCGCAGGCGGCGAGACCGGCCGCGAGCACGAATGCCATGGCGATGGCGGACTTTTTCATGGGAATTCCTCGTTTTCTGTTGCGACGTGAGTGACGTCGATAAAGAAACACCACAGCCGGCGGTTTGATCCCCCCGGAATTACCGATCACGCGATTTCCAGGACGTGCGCCATATCATAGCGGCCTGGCGCCTTGCCCGCGGCCCAGAGCGCGGCATGAACGGCGCCCCGGGAAAAAATGCCCCGGTCGGTCGCCTTGTGCGTAAGTTCCAGGCGCTCGCCATCCGCCGCGAAAAGGACCGTATGCTCGCCGACCACGTCGCCGCCACGCAGGGTGGCGAAGCCGATATGGCCGGGCACGCGCGCGCCCGTATGGCCATCGCGCACCCGGTCCGAGACGGTGTCGAGATCGACGCCCCGCCCGTCGGCGGCGGCACGGCCGAGCGCCAGCGCGGTGCCCGAAGGCGCATCTACCTTGTGGCGATGATGCATCTCTATCACCTCGATGTCCCATTGTGACGGACCGAGGATGCTGGCGACCTTGCGCGTGAGCGCGGCAAGGAGATTGACGCCCAGGCTGAAATTGGCGGCCTGCACCACGGGGACATGGCTGGCCGCGAGATCGATCGCCGCCTGCTGGTCGACTGACAACCCGGTGGTGCCGATGACCAGCGCCTTGCCCGCCTTCGCCGCCAGCGTGGCATGGGACGGGGCCGCGACCGGCGCGGTGAAATCGATGACGACATCGGCAAGGGCGAAAAGCGCGGCGGCATCATCGGTGACCGCGACCCCGAGAGGATCGCGCCCGGCCAGGGTGCCGAGGTCGATGCCGATGGCGACTGCGCCCGGCCGCTCCGTGCCGCCGGCGATGGTGGCGCCCGCGTCGATGCCGGCGGCGATCAGGCTGCGGCCCATGCGCCCCGCGCAGCCGAGAATGCCGATCGAGGTCATGGGATGCTCCTGTGCTGTCTGGCGTCATCCCGGCGGAAGCCGGGATCTTTTGGCGGGTGTTCTCGGTGTCTGTTCCGGGTCGCGGCCCCGGCTTTCGCCGGGGCGACGCCTCTGGACGCTAGTCCGTCAGGTCGTTCCAGAGTTCCTTCACCTTGGCGAAGAAACCCTCGGATTCGGGGCTGGTGCCCTTGCCGCCGGCCTTTTCGAACTCCTTCAGGAGTTCCTTCTGCTTCGGCGTCAGGTTCATCGGCGTCTCGACCACCGCGTTGATGTAGAGATCACCGACCGCGCCACCGCGCAGCGCCGGCATGCCCTTGCCCTTCAGGCGGAACTGCCGCCCGGTCTGGGTGCCGGCCGGAATGGAGACCCGGGCGCGCGACCCGTCGATGGTCGGCACCTCGATGCTGCCGCCCATCGCCGCCGTGACCATGGGAATGGGCACGCGGCAGAAGAGGTTGGCGCCATCGCGCCGGAACAGGGCGTGGGGCTTTACCGTCAGGAAGATGTAGAGATCGCCCGGCGGCCCGCCGCGCAGGCCCGCTTCGCCTTCCCCGGCGAGACGGATGCGCGTGCCGTCCTCGACACCCTGCGGGATGTTGACCGAGAGGGTCTTTTCCTTGGACACGCGACCATGACCGCCGCAGGCCTTGCAGGGATCCTTGATGATGCGGCCGGCACCTTGGCAGGTCGGGCAGGTCCGCTCCACCGTGAAGAAGCCCTGAGCCGCGCGCACCTTGCCAGCACCCTGGCAGGTCGGGCAGGTCGTCGGCTTCGAGCCGGCGGCGGCACCCGAACCGTCGCATTCCTCGCAGGCCACGGTCGAGGGCACGCGGATCTGCGTCTTCTTGCCCTTGAACGCGTCCTCGAGGGTGATTTCCATGTTGTAGCGCAGGTCCGACCCGCGCATGGCGGCGGTCCCGCCGCCGCGCTGGCCGCCCCGTCCCATGAATTCGCCGAACAGGTCGTCGAAGACATCGGCGAAGGACGAGCCGAAATCGAAGCCGCGCGCGCCGCCGGCCCCGCCCGGACCGCCGCCCTCGAAGGCGGCATGGCCATAGCGGTCATAGGCCGCGCGCTTCTCGTCGTCCGAGAGCACGAGATCGG
>JAQVKV010000303.1 GCA_028694545.1 Zavarzinia sp.
CACGGTACGGGCGGCGCGGCGCCGGATCGACGCCGGCCCGTCGCAATAGACCGCATCCTTGCGGACGTCGAAATAAAAGGCCGAAAGGTCGGTGATACAGAAGTCGGCCAGCGCCACGAATGCCTTGTGGAATTCGTAATCGCTGTAGCCGGCGCGCATCGCCTTGTCGAGCTCGGCAATCCGGTGCAGGACCCAGCGGTCGAGTTCCGGCATCTCGGCGACCGGCAGCTTCTCGGCCTCGGTAAAGCCCTTCAGGCTGCCCATGATCCAGCGCAGCGTGTTGCGGAGCTTGCGATACATGTCCGCCTTGGCCTGCAGGATGTCCTTGTCGATCTTCAGGTCTTCCGTGAAGTCCGACGTCGCCACCCACAGGCGCAGGATGTCCGCACCGTTCTGGTCGATCACATTCTGCGGCGCGATCGTGTTGCCGAGCGACTTCGACATCTTCCGGCCCTGGCCGTCGACGACGAAGCCATGGGTCAGCACCCCTTCATAGGGCGCCCGGCCGCGCGTGCCGCAGGCTTCCAGCAGCGAGGAATGGAACCAGCCGCGATGCTGGTCCGAACCTTCGAGGTAAAGGGAGGCGGGCCACATCAGGTCCTCGCGCTCCTCGAGCACGAAGGCATGGGTCGAGCCCGAATCGAACCAGACGTCCAGGATGTCCATCACCTGCTCGTATTGTTCGGGGTCGTAAGAATCGCCAAGGAAGCGTTCGGGCTTGGATGTGAACCAGGCGTCGGCCCCTTCCGCCCGCACGGCGTCAACGATACGGGCGTTCACCGCCGGATCGCGCAGGGGTTCGTTCGTTTTCTTGTCGACGAAGAGGGTGATGGGCACGCCCCAGGCGCGCTGGCGCGAGATCACCCAGTCCGGCCGGTTGGCGATCATGGCGTGGATGCGATTGCGCCCGACGGCGGGGACCCAGCGCACCTGGTCGATCGCCGCGAGCGCCTTGTCCCGCAGGTCGTTGGTCGCCATGGAGATGAACCATTGCGGCGTCGCGCGGAAGATCAGCGGGGCCTTGGAGCGCCACGAATGCGGATAGGAGTGGACGAGCTTGCCGCTGGCCAGCAGGCCGCCGGCACCGTCGATCGCTTCCAGCACGCTCGAATTGGCGTTGCCTTCCTTGCCGTTCGGCCACAGCACCTTCTTGCCGGCGAAGAGCGGCACGTCGTCGAGATAGGCGCCATTCGGGCCGACCAGTTCGGGCACTGGCAGGCCGTGCTTGCGACCCAGCTCGAAGTCGTCCGCGCCGTGACTCGGCGCGATATGGACGAAGCCGGTACCGGTATCCATGGTGACGAAATCACCGGCCAGCACGGGCACGTCGAAATCATACCCCTGGCCCCGCAATGGATGCGCGCAGATGGTCTTGAAGGCGATATCCGCGCCGACCAGATGCGCCTCGACCTCGTAGGATTCGATGCCCGCCGACTTGGCGACATCCGCCAGCAGGGGCTCGGCGACGATGATGGATTCGCCGACGCGGGCCTTGCTGCCCTCGGCGGCGGCAGTCACCTTGACCCGGACATATTCGGCCTCCGCCGCGCAGGCGATGCCGCGGTTGGCCGGCATGGTCCAGGGGGTCGTCGTCCAGATGACGACCGAGGCACCCTGAAGCACCTCCGGTCCCGAGACCACGGGGAAGCGGACGTGGATCGTGGTCGAGGTGTGGTCGTGATATTCGACCTCGGCCTCGGCCAGCGCGGTTTCCTCCACGACCGACCACATCACGGGCTTGGCGCCCCGATACAGGCCGCCGTTCATGAGGAATTTCAGGCATTCCTCGACGATCTTCGCCTCGGCCGGGAAGGCCATGGTCAGATAGGGGTTGCCCCAGTCGCCCTCGACGCCGAGACGGCGGAATTCCGCCTTCTGGATCTCGATCCAATGGTCGGCGAAGGCACGGCATTCCTGGCGGAATTCGGTGACGGGGACCGCGTCCTTGCTCTTGCCGGCGGCGCGGTATTTCTCCTCGATCTTCCATTCGATCGGCAGGCCGTGGCAGTCCCAGCCCGGCACATAGGGCGCGTCCTTGCCCATCATGGACTGGCTGCGGTTGATCACGTCCTTCAGGATCTTGTTCAGCGCCGTGCCGATGTGGATGTTGCCGTTGGCATAGGGCGGGCCGTCGTGCAGGACGAATTTCTCGCGCCCCTTGCGGGTCTCGCGCAGGCGGCGATAGAGGTCGAGACGATCCCAGCGTTCGATCAGCGCCGGTTCCTTCTTCACAAGACCCGCCTTCATGTCGAAGGCGGTCTCGGGCAGGAACACAGTTGCCTTGTAATCGGTCGTCATTGTGGATTGGCCAATGCTTGTACGGTGACGGGCCGGCGAACGGCCCCGAAAATCGGTTCGTGGTTGTAACAGGCGGGCTTCTGGCCGTCCAGCCGGGCCCCGGCCTGCGCGCGTCGGCGGATCAGACCGACGCGGCGGTAATTCGGCGCGCGGCCGCGCTGTCGGTCGCGATCTGGGCCTTCAGTTCGTCGAGGCCCGCGAATTTCCGCTCCGGCCGCAGGAAGGCGAGCAGGCGAACCTCGATCCGACGATTGTAAATGTCCTCGGCGAAATCGAAGAGATGGACTTCGAGGTTCTCGTCCAGCTTGCCGAAGGTCGGGCGCCGCCCGAGATTGGCGACGCCGGGAAGCTTGCGACCGTCGTCGAGCACGACCTCGACCGCATAGACGCCGAGCGCCGGGCGCAGATAGTCTCCGAGCGACAAATTGGCGGTCGGAAAGCCGATGGTACGGCCGCGCTGGTCGCCCCGCGCGACGGTACCGGTCACCGACCAGGCGCGGCCGAGCTGGGCATTGGCCGCGGCCATGTCACCGGCCTGGAGCGCGCGGCGGATCCCGCTCGACGAGAAACAGTTCTCCGGCGCGCAATCGTTGTCACCCACGGGATCGATCACGGTCACGCCGAAGCCTTCCATCTCGCCCATGTAGCGCAGCAGGGCGATGTCGCCGCTACGGCTCTTGCCGAAACAGAAATCATGGCCGACGACGATATGGACCATGCGCAGCCGCTTCACGAGCAGTTCGAGGACGAAATCCTCTGCCCTCATGGCGGCGAGCGGCGCGTCGAAGGGCAGGACCACGGTCTGCTCGACGCCAAGCGCCGCGAGTTCGCGCAGCTTGTCGGCCATGGGGGTCAGGCGGAAGGGCGGCGTCTCGGGGTTGAACAGCACTCGGGGGTGCGGCTCGAACGTCATGACGCCGGCAGGCACGCCCATCTCGCCCGCGATCGCGCGCGCCTCCTCGATCAGGCTGCGGTGGCCGCGATGCACGCCGTCGAAATTGCCGAGCGCCAGCACCGCGCCTTGGGCGCGGGGCGGGATCGCGTCGAGACGATCGACGATCAGCATGGCGGCCGTTTAGGGGCGGGCGGCTGCGGGATCAGACGGCGACGGGGCGGCCCGGCACCATCACGGTCGCCTCGCCGTCGACGACGGTCCGGCCCTTGATCAGGCAGGTGGTGCGCAGCACGACGCGCTTCTTCTCCGGGTCGAGCTCGATGACTTCGGCCTTGGCCGTCACGGTGTCGCCGATGCGGACGGGCGCCTTGAACTTCAGGGTCTGGCCGACATAGATCGCACCGGGGCCGGGCAGCTTGGTGCCGAGCACCGCGGAGATCAGTCCGGCGGAAAGCATGCCGTGGGCGATCCGCTCCTTGAACGGGGTGGTCGCGGCATATTCGGCGTCGAGGTGGACCGGGTTGGTATCGCCCGAAACGCCCGCGAACATCAGGATGTCGGCCTCGGAGATGGTCTTCGCGAAGGTGGCGGTCTGACCGATCGAAAGGTCTTCGAAATAGAGGCCCTGCTGCGACATCGTCCGTTCCTGTCGAATGTTCCGCCGTTTCCGGCACCAAGGCAGCGGACCTTAATGGCGTGCCCGGCCCCGTGCAAGGGAGGTGCTGCGCCGCACAGGCGGCGATTTACGCTTTCTTAGCCGAAATCGACCACGATCAGCCTGCCGCGACGATCCTGTCCGGCCTCACGCCCAGAATCCTTGAACGCCGGGCGCGCGATATTTCAGCCGTGTGAAAAGTGACGAGGCATGAACGCCATGGCAGTCGATCTGCAAATGCCAATCCTGATCGTCGACGACTACAAGACGATGTTGCGGATCATCCGCAATCTTCTGAAGCAGCTCGGTTTCGACAATGTGGACGAGGCGACGGACGGGCAGCAGGCGCTGTCCCGCATGAAGGCGAAGCCCTATGGTCTCGTGATTTCGGACTGGAACATGGAGCCGATGACCGGCTACGAGCTGCTGAAGCAGGTTCGCGCCGACGACGGCCTGAAGGGTACGCCCTTCATCATGGTTACCGCCGAGTCGAAGACGGAAAACGTCATCGCCGCCAAACAGGCGGGCGTGAACAACTACATCGTGAAGCCGTTCAACGCCGAAACCCTGAAGACGAAGATGCGCGCCGTCCTCGGCGACTTCTGAGGAGGCGAGCATGCTCGGGGACGACCTGAACGCCCAGATCGGTACTCTTGTCTATCATCTGCGCAAGCGCGGCGCGACCGGCACCAGCCTGGTCGAGGTCGCTTCGGTCACGGAAGTGCTGATCGCCACGATGCAGGCC
>JAQVKV010000304.1 GCA_028694545.1 Zavarzinia sp.
CGGCGAGCAGCTTCGCCTGGCTCGACGTCTCGGCCAGGCGCCGGCCCAGGGCCTCGCGGGCATTGGTGCGGGCATTGTCGACCAGATCCGCCTTGGTGCCGCGCTTCGGCTCGGCGACCTCGACCCGGCGCCCGGCGACGGTGGATAGCGCTTCGGACAGCAGTTCCAGATCATCGACCGGCCCGTCGACGAGAACGAGGCGGGGGGGCGGCCGTTCGTCATAGAACTGGGCAATGAAGGCGGCGCGAATGCCCGGTGCTTCGTCCGACTTGTCGACGCGGGGGAAATAGGCGCGGTTGCCCCAGTTCTGTCCGGCCCGGAAGAAGAAGACCTGGACGCAGGCCTGGCCGCCTTCCATATGGAGCGCGATGATGTCGGCCTCCGAGACGGCGTCCGTATTGATGTCCTGATGGGCCTGGATCGCGGTCAGCGCCCGGATGCGGTCGCGGAAGATCGCGGCCCGCTCGTAATCCAGCGCTTCCGCCGCCTCCGACATGCGGGCCGAGAGTTCGCGCTGGATCGCCTGGCTGCGGCCGGACAGGAATTCTTCGGCCTGTTCGACCAGGTGATCATAGTCGGGCTTCGAGATCAGGCCGACGCAGGGCCCGGCGCAACGCTTGATCTGATAGAGCAGGCAGGGCCGGCTGCGGCTGTCGAACATCGAATCGGCACAGGAGCGGAGCTGGAACACCCGCTGCAGGTCGTTCAGGGTGCGGGTGACGGCGCCCGCCGACGCGAAGGGCCCGAAGTAGGAGCCCTTCTCGCCGCGCGCGCCCCGGTGCTTGCCCAGCCGGGCCCATTCGCCGCTCTTGGCGATCAGGATGTAGGGGAACGACTTGTCGTCGCGCAGCAGCACATTGTAACGCGGCTTGAGCCGCTTGATCATATTGGCTTCGAGGAGGAGCGCCTCTGCCTCGGTATTGGTTACAATGACTTCCAGCGTCGTCGTTTCGGCGACCATGCGGGCGATGCGATTCGACGGATGCACACCGTTGGCGTATTGGCTGACGCGACGCTTGAGATTACGCGCCTTGCCAACGTAGAGCAGGTCGCCGCGGGCATTGACCATGCGATAGACGCCCGGGCCGTTGCCAAGTGTCGACAGGTGTCGACGAATGACGGCCCGGCCGCGCTCGTCCGGGGCGGTGGGCAGTGCATCGTCCTCTTGTGCGTCGCGGTGGTCGGTTTCGCCGGATCCGATGCTATTCATTGGTTGAACCCGCATTGGCTCGATTCGAGTGGGACATTGCCGCTGCGCAGGTCATGCTGCACCTGCGAAGATGCCTTGTGTTACAGCGTGAGACACCCCGGCGGTCGGCTGGAAAGCCGCACAAACCCTCGGCTGACGCATAAAGCGGCAGGGGGGGCTGAAACCGTGTCGACATGAAGCTGACACTTTCCACGATTCCTGTGGAAAACCCTGTTGGCAACTCTGGACTCAAAGCCGTACCCCCGCAGGTTTCTTGGCTCCTCGCCTCCTTGCTCAATTATTGAGCAAGGATAGGGGGTGTCAACAAAATCAATAACTTAGCTGAATATGGCTCCGGACGTGGGACTCCTTTAAGGATTTTTCCGCTTGACGTCCGGTGCCGGGGATTGCTAGGCGCGCCTGTGCACAAATCGGCATGGCGGGGCACTGTGCCGCATGGCCTAGGGCAGGATGTCCGGGGCTGCCGCAGACAGGCGGACAATCTCGATTCCGGCTGCTTCCGCGCCCCGAATCGCCCCCGGTTTTTCGATTCGGATGCGCACGGCGTGAACGCGCTGGTCACAGAGGATGCGGTCCGCGATCTCTTCCGCCAGGCGTTCCACGAGATTGAAGTGACCCGTGGCGATCACCGCCCGCGCCTCGTTGGAAGCCCACTCGTAACACACCACCTTGCCATGGTCGTCGCCGGCGGAACGCGGGTCGTCCACCGCGAGATCCATGTCCAGACGGATGATCTGGCGCCGCCCCTTCTCGTGTGACCAGACGCCGATCTCGGCTTCGACCGTCAGGCCGCGCACGAAGAGATGGGCCAGTCCCCGATTGGCGTCGGCGAAGCCGACAGGGGTGATGAAACTCTTGGTCATGGATGAGGATGCCTTGCAGGAAAGGAAGGAGGCGGGCGTTCAGCTTCGCCGGGGTTTCTTTTTCGGGGTATGGATGCCGGGACGGCCGCCGCTGGAACGGCCGCGCGTCGGTGCCTTCAGGGCACCGATGTTGCGCGCCGTGGGGTTCTGGGCGATTTCGAGTTCCGAGGCTTCGAGGCGCTTGATCTCGTCGCGCAGGCGGGCCGCCTCCTCGAATTCGAGATCGGCGGCGGCGGCGCGCATGCGCTTGTCGAGATCGGCCAAATGTGTCTTCAGGTTGTGACCGACCAGGTGATCCGTGTGTTCGATCTCGATCTTCAGATGGTCGGCCTCGTAGACCGATTCGAGAATGTCGCCGATCGACTTCCGCACCGACTCCGGGGTGATGCCATGCGCCTCGTTATAGGCGCGCTGCTTCGCCCGGCGCCGGTCCGTCTCCTCGAGGGCGCGACGCATGCTGTCGGTGATCTTGTCGGCGTAGAGGATGGCGCGGCCATCGACATTGCGGGCGGCGCGCCCGATCGTCTGCACAAGCGAGGTTTCGGAGCGCAGGAAGCCCTCCTTGTCGGCGTCCAGAATGGCGACGAGGGCGCATTCGGGAATGTCCAGCCCCTCGCGCAGCAGATTGATGCCGACAAGGATGTCGAAAGTTCCAAGGCGCAGGTCGCGCAGGATCTCGATCCGTTCCAGCGTGTCGATGTCCGAATGCATGTAGCGCACCCGCAGGCCCGCCTCGTGCAGATATTCGGTCAGGTCCTCGGCCATGCGCTTGGTCAGGGTGGTGACCAGCACGCGGTTGCCCTTGGCGGCGACGGCACGGCATTCGGCGATCAGGTCGTCCACCTGCTTGTCGACCGGGCGGATATAGCATTCGGGATCGATCAGGCCGGTCGGGCGGATGACCTGTTCGACGAAGACGCCGCCGGTCTGTTCCATTTCCCATTTGCCGGGCGTCGCCGAGACGAAGATCGTCTGTGGCCGCATGGCGTTCCATTCCGCGAATTTCAGGGGCCGGTTGTCGACGCAGGAGGGCAGGCGGAATCCGTATTCGGCCAGCGTCGACTTGCGCTTGTTGTCGCCCCGCTCCATGCCGCCGAGCTGACCCACGGTGACATGGCTTTCGTCGACGACGACGAGGGCATTGTCCGGCAGGTACTCGAACAGGGTCGGCGGCGGCTCGCCCGGGCGCCGCCCGGTGAGATAGCGGGAATAATTCTCGATCCCGGCGCAGGAGCCTGTCGCCTCCAGCATCTCGATGTCGAAGGTGCAACGCTGCCCCAGCCGCTCGGCTTCCAGCAGCTTGCCCTCGGCGTTGAATTGTTCGAGCTGATGGGCGAGTTCGACGCGGATCTGCTTCACCGCCTGATGCAGGGTCGGGCGAGGCGTCACATAATGGCTGTTGGCGTAGACCTTCACGAAGTCGAGTGGAGCGGTCTTCTCGCCGGTCAGGGGATCGAATTCGGCGATGCCGTCGATCTCGTCGCCGAACAGGGTGACGCGCCAGGCCCGGTCCTCGTAGTGGGCGGGGAAGATTTCGATGCTGTCGCCGCGCACGCGGAAGGTGCCGCGCTGGAAAGCGGCGTCGTTGCGCCGGTATTGCAGGGCGACGAGCTGGCGCAGGATCTCGTTGCGGTCGACCACATCGCCTTTCTTCAGGCCGAAGGTCATGGCCGTATAGGTCTCGACCGAGCCGATGCCGTAGATGCAGGAGACCGAGGCGACGATGATCACGTCGTCCCGTTCGAGCAGGGCACGCGTCGCCGAGTGGCGCATGCGGTCGATCTGCGCGTTGACCGAGGATTCCTTCTCGATATAGGTGTAGGTCCGGGGGACGTAAGCTTCAGGCGTGTAATAGTCGTAATACGACACGAAGTATTCGACCGCATTGTCCGGGAAGAAGGCCTTCATCTCGCCATAGAGCTGGGCCGCCAGCGTCTTGTTCTGGGCGAGAATCAGGGTCGGGCGCTGGGTACGTTCGATCACTTGCGCGATGGTGAAGGTCTTGCCCGAGCCGGTGACGCCGAGCAGCACTTGGTCGTGCTCGCCGCCGTTGATGCCGGTCACCAGCTCCTCGATCGCGGTCGGCTGGTCGCCCGCCGGCGCATAGTCGGAGACGAGCCGGAAGCGCCGGCCGCCTTCCGATTTCTCGGGTCGGTCCGGCCGGTGCGGCACCCATGCCGCGATCTCGGCCAGGGTCGGGACATCCATCGCATTCGCCATATGTTCTTTATAGGGGGCGCGGGGCCCGCCCGCCAGTTCCGACAATCACTTTGTCCCGCGCCTTGCGCATGGGCGCACTTCGTTCCCGCGCTTCGAACGTCGGGGCGGCGCCGGGCGGCGGTATGTCGCGGAGAGGGGGCAGGGTCCCCCGCCTACGGGCTTGATGAAGACCCGGGGCGGGGATAGGGTTCCGCCGCTGTCACACACCACAACACGCCGGTGCACCCATGGCCTTCATCGCTTCGTCCCTCGCGCGCATCAAGCCGTCGCCGACCATCGCGGTGACCCAGAAGGCGGC
>JAQVKV010000305.1 GCA_028694545.1 Zavarzinia sp.
GCGGCCCCCGCGCGAGGTGATCCGCATGCCGGCGCCTGGGCTGAAGGCATCGACCGCGCCGAAGGCGACGTCACCCGCCGCCTCGACCACCATGGTGCCGTCCAGCAGGCTGGTGGTCACGCCGGCTGCCGAGACGCCGCCGAGGCTTGACGCATAGGTGACGCCGCCGAAGAAGGCTGTCGTCGCCACGAACCGCTGATCGCCCGTGGTGACGGCGCCCTGGAGCGACAGGACATTGTCCGCTGTCAGGTCGAGGGCGTCGAGCGGATCCGCCGCCGTGCCGGCGACACCGAGGATGTCGATATCCGCGCCCAGGCCCGCAACGGCGGTCAGCGAGGCCGCCGGCGCACCGGGGGCACGCAGCACGTCGCCGCCGAAGAGGATGCCGTCGGTGCCGATCACGCTGGCCGTATTGGCGATCAGCGCGGTGCCCGAGACCTGGAAGAACCCATCCGCGTCGTAGCGGATGCCGGTGAGCGTCGTCACCGGGGCGTCGAGGGTCTGGTCGCCGAGCGTGGTGATCGATCCGATCTCGATCGAGACCGGCGAGACGGCGAGCAGGGAGGCGAGCGGGAAGCTGCCGCCGCTGTCGCCGGTCACCGTGATGGTACCGCTCTTGGTACGCATCTCGATCGCCGGAGGAACGGGCGCTGGCGTTCCGTTGGTCCCGTCCAGATCGCCGTCGATCAGGATGTCGGTCGAGGCGCTGAAGAGCATCGAATTGACGGCGCCGACATTGCCGCGCAGGGCAAGGCCGCCGCCGGTCGATACCACATCGGCGCCGAAAAGCATGTCCGGCGCCTCGAAATTGATATCGGCTCCGGCGACGAAACGGTTGGCGATCGCAATCAGCCTTTCGGCCTGGAAGCTGGCGGCGCCACCGACGGAGACGGTGAGAGAGCCGTCGATGATAACGCTGCCACCATCGTTGGCATCGAGCAGCAGGTTATTCGGCAGGTCGAGCGTGGCGTCGGCGAAGCCGCCGAAGAACCCGATCGAGGCATCGCTGGCCGAACCGTCGTCCGTGGCGAAGGTCGCGAAAGCGGCACCGGTCACGAATTCGATCGTGTCGAAGGCGGCCAGGGCGGCCAGATCGTCCTGATCGATGTTGTCGTTGCTGAAGTCCCGGGCATCGCGGGCGATGAAGATCAGATCGGAATTGGCGAAGGTCGGCTGGAAGCTGGCGGTCGAGCCGGGCTGCGTGTTGACGACGCTGCCGGCCTGGAAGGTGAAGGCCTGGTCGCCCCGACCCTGGAGGACCAGGCTGGTCGCGGCGTCGATCGTCGTGCCGTCGCCGACGAAGAGGCCGCCGCCACCCGCGCGCAGGGAGACCACGTCAGCGGTGAGGTCCAGCAGGCTGCCGGAGCCGCCCGGCGACAGGGAGATGCCGATGAAATCGTCACCGCCCGAGCCGACCGGCACGCCGCAGGTGGCGGAGGTCAGGCAGCCGTTCATCTCGATGGTGGTCGCGCCGATCGTGCCGGTGCCGAAGGAAATGGCTTCGCCCGCGTTCAGGACCACCGCCAGGTCGCCGGCGCTGGCGATCAGGTTGCCGGTCCAGTTGATCCCCGCCAACGCGTTCAGGGTCAGGGTCGCGGAGCCGTCACCGCCGATGGCGAAGGGCAGGGTCGAGGCTTCCCAGCCGATCTCGCCCGTGCCGCTCAGGCCATCGCCCACACTGCCGGTGTTGATGGTCACATCCGTCCCGGTCGCCAGTACGGCGGCGATCGAATCGATGAAGATAAGGGTCGTGTCGTTCGAGGGATCGAAGGGGTTGGACGGCAGGTTGCCGGCTTCTTCCTCGAGAATGAAGACATCACCCGGATCGATCAGCCATTCGCCGCCCGAGCCCGCCGGGGCCGAGGCGTCGATCGTGAAATCGCCGAAATCGAGCATGCCGGCCGAGGAGGTCTCGATCAACCCGCCGTCACCGCCATTCGTGCCGCCGGTCGCGAGCACCGTGCCGCCGAAGGTCGTCTTCTCGTCGGACCAGACGACGATCAGGCCGCCGTCGCCCTCGTCGCGGGCCGAGGCGTCGAGGCGCGCGCCCTCGGCGACGCTCGTCGTCTTCGCGCGCGGGGTGGTGCCCGTGCCCTTCAGGCCGCCACCGACGCGGATCGTGCCGCCGCCCGCCGCCCCGCCGGCATCGAGGCTTGCGGTCGCGCCGAGGCTCACGGTCTTGCCCGTCACCTCGATGGTGCCGCCGCTCGTCCCGGCGCCGGTGCCCGAGACGTCCAACGTGCCGTCGACGGAAACCTCGCCCTCGCCGCCCGAGAGCACGATGACGCCGCCTTCGGCGCTGATCGCGGTCGCGGTGACGACGCCGGTCATGTCGATCGCCTTGTCGACGACGGCGGCCGCCTGGCCGGCGCTCAGGATCACCGTGCCGCCGGCGGCCGCGATCGTGCCGGCGTTGGAGACCTGAGGTGTTCCGGCATCGCGCGCGACGGGTTGCCCGGTATCGAAGGAGATCAGGCCGTCACCCGCGAGGTCGACGGTGAAGGTCTCGGCGCTGCCGAGCGCCACGGTGCCGAGGCGGGCGGCGATGACGCCGTCGTTCTCGACCGTGGGGCCGACGAGGGCCGCGATGCCGTGATCGGCGACCGTGATCGTGCCCTGGTTCACGACCGTCGCCGACGGATTGTCGGTCGGCGTATCGAAGCGGCCGCCGCCGGCCATGAAGGCACCGTCGTCGATGTCGCTGGTGGTCGCGACCAGGCCGCCGACGTCGATATTGGCACCGGACCCGACCAGGACGCCGTTGCGGTTGATCAGGAAAACGTTGCCGTTCGCCGTGATGGTGCCGTTGATGACCGACGCATTGTCGCCGGTTACCCGGTTCAGCGCGACCGAGGAGGCATTCGGCTGGACGAAGCGGGTGGTTTCACCGCCGTCGACCGAGAAGTCCTGCCATTCGATCACGGCGCGGTCGGTCGTCTGCTCGATCGTGACCGTGTCGGGGGCGGTGGTGATGGTGGCGCCGCCATGGGTGACGGTACCGCCGCTCGGATTGGCCAGCGCCGGGGCCCATGCGCCTTGCGCGGCGAGAAGGGCGAGCGCGCTGGTCGCCAGCAGGGCGGAACGGCTGCGGGCGGGAAGGGTGAGGCCGGTCATGACGGATCTTCCCTCAGAAACTGCCGACGAAGCGGAAGAACAGGCCGGTGTCGCGCGGATCGCTGTTGCGGTCGCCCCGGTCGTGGGTGAGCGGCTTCGCCAGCTCGACCTCCGCCCGCGCGACGCTGGCAATGAAGAGGCGCAGGCCCGCGCCAGCCGAGGTCAGGGCTTCGGAGCCCGGTTCGCCCGGGCCGTCGTCCCAGACCTTGCCGGCGTCATAGAAGGCATAGACCTGATAGGGCAGGTTGAAGCGCCCACCGTCGTGGGGCTGGTCGATCACGCGGGAGAACTGCAATTCGACCGAGGCCGCGATCGCGCTGTCGCCGCTGACCTCGCCGGGGGTGTAGCCCCGACCGAAGCGGAAGCCGCCGAGGCGAAATTCCTCGTCCGCCAGGAGGGGACCGTCGCTGATCTGGCCAGCACCGACCAGATAGAGATCGAGGTGCCCTTCACCGATCGGGAACAGGCGCTGCAACCGGCTGATCTCGAGGGTCAGCTTGGTGAAGGTGCCGTCGGCGCCGGCCCGCGACAGGTTGGTGTCGCTGCCCTCGGACGCGCCAAAGGCGCCGAGGCCGAAATGCAGGCCGACATTGGCCTTGTTCACGCCCGCGAATGTATCGCGGTATTCCCCGTCGGCCTCGAGGCGGACGACGCGCAGATGGTCCTCGACGACGGGTGCGCCGAGGGCGGTATCATCCTCGTCAAGCCAGTCGAAGCCGAGCGAGCCGGTCAGGGACAGGCGGCGGCCGCGCAGGAAGGGGTAGGACAGGGCGATGCCGTAGCGATGCGCCTCGGTCTCGAGCCCGAGGGGGGCGAGGCTGCGGCCAGGCTCGCCGGGGGCGTTGCTGGCATAGGCGCGAAGCTTCAGGCCATCCGCGTTCAGGGTGCTCTCGGCAGAGAGCTGGTAGAGACGCTGACGTTCGGTGAACAGGGACGAGAAGGCGATCAGTTCCACGCGCTCGGCAAGGCCGGTAAAGCTGTTGGCGCCCGCGCCTATGGCCGCACTCCAGGGGCCGAGGAAGGTGGAACTGCGATTGTCGACCGAAAGGAAGCCGTCCACCGCCTTGCGCGCGACCTCGATCGTCAGCTGGCTGGCGCCCCGCTCGCCCGGGACAGGGCTGAGGGTACCACGGGCGCTCACGCCCGGCAGGTCGTTGATGAGGAGCAACTGGTGCTCGACCGTGTCGAGCCGGGTCGGCCCCGTGCCTTCGGTGATCCGGGCCGCCATCGACTGCACGAGATCCTGCGCGCCACCGGCGTCCCCCACCACGGCAACAGATTTCACGAAGCCTTCGACGACGAGAAGCTTCACCTGCCCGCCTTCGATGCGCTGCGCCGGCACCACGACGCGGGTCAGGAAATAGCCGTCGGCCCGGTAATAGGCTTCGATCGAGGCGGCGATCGAGAAAATGTCGGCGAGGCTGACGGTCTGGCCGATGCGGTCCGCGAAGAAGGTCGAGATCTGATCGGCGCCGT
>JAQVKV010000306.1 GCA_028694545.1 Zavarzinia sp.
ATTTTTCTCCGGCCTATTACAATCTCGGCGCCATATATCTTACAAAGATGAAAGACAACGATATTGCGCTTGATTATTTTGCGCGGTACCTGAATATTAATCCCTCGGGCGAAAAGTCTGAAGAGGCTATAAAATATGTTGAAAAGAACGAGGCCGGGATGTCGACCTTGAAGCCAACGGGCATCAGGCCGACCAACTGGGATTCGTCTTGAGCGACGACCTGGCGAATGGCCCTGTTGTCGATTTCGACCACGACGCTGATCGGGTTCGTGCCGTCCGTAACCCAGCCGGTCACCTCCCGTGGCCCGCCATCAAGCAACTCGCCCTGGAGCGTGATGGTGCCGGGGAGGAGGTGGCTGGTCGTCTTCAGGCGCTGGTGGCCGATTACCGAGCCGACTTCCCGGGCGACCAGGGTGAGATCGTATGCATCTCCGGTCCAAAACTCCAGCGGGAGCGCGGTGTGATAGCCGACGAGGCGGTCCGGGTGCAGCGTCTTCTTAAGATCACGTCTAATGACGTCGGCGGTCGTGCTTCCGACGACGCGTCCATCTATTACGAGATCAATGGTGAGGCGACGTAAAGGGTCGTCCTCGAGGAATGCCCAACCTGTAATGCGATGCTGTCTAAAAGAGACCGACTTAAATACAATTTTGCTCAAAATCGCACCCCCCGTGCGAGTTAACTCAAGCCTTGCGACGGCGTCAGATTACCATCGGAATGCACAGCCTGGAGGCTAGCACACAAATTTCTGCTGCGCAGCAATGCAAAACCTTCATCGGGGCATCGGGAGCGGCGGCGCCGGCGCGTTCCTTAGTCGGTTGCGCCGACGGGAAAGCCATGCGAAAAGCAGCGATGAAAGCGCGAGGCCATGGGAGTCCGGAGGACTTCGCAGCGGTTCGGCGTCCATTTGGAATTGAAGATATTTGGGGGTAAGTCGATGACCGCGTCGCTTGCAACGCCTTCCGTGCCCGTATCTTGGGGCGAGCTTTGGGACAAGATCACGATTCTCGAGCTGAAGATGAAGCATCTTTCCTCGGCGGAAGCCCTGCGTAATGTTGAGGTCGAGCTCAAGCTTCTCGGCAAAGTCGTGGCGGATGCCAACGCCGCCGCGATCGATGGGCTTGATGCCCTGGTAGACGAACTGCGCGCCGTCAATGGTCAGTTGTGGGTGATCGAAGACGATATTCGCGAAGAAGAGCGCAAGAAGGATTTCGGTGAAAAGTTCGTGTCTCTTGCCCGATCCGTTTATTTTCGTAATGACGAACGGGCTGCCGTGAAGCGGCGCATCAACAAGCTGCTGGCTTCCGAGATCGTTGAAGAGAAGTCCTACGCCGCCTATTGAGAACGGGTCGGGTATGCCGCTCCATTGCGCTTGGCGTCTAGGGCCGGCCCTGGGTAGTAGGTGAGATGGCGGTTTTTTCTTTCTTTCGGCGATGGCGCCGCGATGCCCGGTTTGATGGGCGCGTGGGTCCCGTGGTGGCTGGAAGGATCCATGGCTGGCTCGTTGATCTCCGGAATCCTTATGCGACGACACGCTTCGCGTTACTGATCGACGGCATTGTCGTCGGCGAGTACGAAACGGGGGTGGCGCGCCACAGTCTGAGCGTCGCTGGATACGGCAACGGCAGACACGGGTTCAGCATTCCGGTCGACCCCGCATGGATCGGCGAGGCGCCGCGCAGGCTGGAAGTCCGGCCTCTCGGGGGCCAGCTTCTTGGCCGGGCTCACACGGCGGCGCTCGTCACGCCGGACCGTCCGTCCGAGCCTCCACCGTCGAATGCGCGGGACGAGGAGCCGCAAGCGCGACAGGTGGTCCCCCCCGTGCCCGCGGCCGCGCAGAAATCCGTTTCCCCGCCACCGCCTGTCATCATTCAAACGGCGGCAGCTCCGGTTCCGGCATCGGCCAAGGCCAGCGCTTCGGACGTGTCCGAAGGCACGTTGCTGCAGCAGGCCCGGCGATTGTTCAAGGACAAGCAGTGGAGCGATCTCTCGGATCTGGCGCCGCTGTTGCCGCCCTTCCGGAGGGGCGAGGCCAAGCTCTACCTCATGGTCGCGCGGGGCTTGATCTACGAGAAACGGAATGAGGAGGCTTGTGATCTGCTCGAAGCCGATCCGGATCTCGCCACCGCGGACGAGGATTGGCGCTTCTATTTCGGCATCGCCCTTTCGCGCGCCGGCCGCTATGAGGAGGGGCTGGCCCTTCTACAGGGGGTGGTCTCGGCGCAGCCGCGTAGCGCGAAATATGTCGGGGAATTGGCGAGCGCGCTGCGCAGCTTCGCCAAGAGCCTCGGATCAGCGAACGAACGCGCCAGGCACCTCTATCAGCAAGCGCTGCAGGCGACCGAAACGCGCATCCGTCTGGAATGGGGCAGTGATCACAAGGCGCGGATCTTCGCCGCGCGTCTCTATCACGATCTGCGTCAATTCGACGACGCGCTCGGGCAACTCGAGCTGGCGCTCGCCTCGAAGCCCCAGGACCCAGACGCCCTTTGGTTGCGCAGCCAGTGCCTGGTCTCGGTCGGGCGCATGGGCGACGCACTCGCCGAAGCGAAACAGCTGCTGACGATCAAGCCCGCGCATCAGGGCGCGGCCTATCAGGTCCGGATCCTGCAGGGGTTGGTCGGGTCCGACGATGCGCGTCCTCCGGCAACGGTGAAATATCTGGACGCCAGCGCCGTGGCGCGCCGATCCTTGCTCGAGGTGCTTCGGGATCTGGGCGTGACCTGGGTCACCCTGGACGCATCGATGTCGCTCGAGCCGCCGCCGAAGGCCTTGCGGCTGGCCATGCTCTCCGCGCCGGCTTGGGCCGGCCGCCTCGTCGTGGCGCTCGAGAGCGGCGAGACTACGGAATTGTGGCGCGCCGCGCTGCTACAGGGGTTCTCGGCCTCGGGCCTCCTGCCGGCATCCGAGCGTCTCGCCGAGGATCTGGCGGCCCTTGCCCCCATCGTGGCGACGCGGGGACCGGACGACGAAAGCGATCCGCGCTTGCTTTCCGAACCGCGGGGCGAGGGGCGGCGTGTGATCTGCATGTCGCGGCACGGCATCGTTCGGTTCGGTGGCGGCGAGCATTTCCTCGAAAGCATGGCGCAGCATTACGAGACGCTGGGCTATCGTCCCCTGGTGGTTGGTGCCCGCTCCACGGAATCGGCGCATGAAAGCGGTGTTTCCAACGGGCGCGAGTATGCGTTCCTGCCGGCGACGGACGCGGCGCTTCGCCGTCTTTTCGTCGAGGAACGGCCGGCCTTCGTCCATGTCCTCTCGGGATTGGGATACGAGGTGGCGGCCGCTCTCGAATTTCTGTCCATTCCCTTCGTCTACGGGGTCCACTTCTGGCGTGACTGCCTCGGCACCAACGACATGGATACGCGCCATTTCGCCAATGGCGACAGCGATCCGATTCCCCGCCAGGCGTTCCGCTACGTCATCAGTCGGGCGGCTTCCCTTTACGCCAATTCGGCCTACACCCAGGCTGTCTTGGAACAGGCGTTCAAGTTCAGGGCGCCGATCGTCTATTCCCTTCCCGGGGAAGTTGACGCGGCGCGATCCGGCGATCCGGGACTCGTCCCCGGGGTGCGGGATTATGTCTTGCTGCTCAACGCCAAACCGGAAAAGGGCTTCGATCTTCTGACCAAGGTCGCGGCCCGGCTTCCCCATATCCCCTTCCTTGTCGTCGCCAGCCAATCGTCGCGGGACGAGGCACTGGCTCATGTCCGTGACCAGGGACTCACAAACGTTCACATCATAGAGAAGACGCCAAGAACGGATCTTCTCTATCGGGATGCGCTCGCGGTCGCGGTACCGTCCTATCAGTTCATCGAGACCTTCAGCCGTGTCTGTATCGAGGCCCATCGTTTCGGGCGACCGGTGATCGGTTCGGACAAGGGTAACGTGCCCTATCTCCTGCGGGAGTCGGGGTGTGTCCTGCCCGAGCTGGCGGATCGCTGGGCCGAGGAGATCGCGCGGCTTCACGACGATCCAGCCTATAGAGAGCGCCGCGAGGCCCTGGCGCGGGAGAATTCAACCCGCTACGCCTATGCCCTCCAGGAGGCCAGCATCAGGGGGATCGTCGGCACTTTCGGCCGGCGCGTCCTGATCGCCATCGGGTCGGGGGTCGGCAACATGCTCCACGCCGGGCCGATGATCCGCAACATCGCGCGTCGGCTCGGGTGCAAGGTCGACATCGTGGTCGCCGAGGAATACGCGGACACGCTCTTCCTGCTGCACGATCCAGAATATGTGAACGCCGTCTTCTCGCTTGGCCGGGTGGTTCTGGATCGCTATTACGACGTCGTGCTGGTCACGAGTTGTTTCGGTGACATGAGACCCACCTTCGCCGGGCGCCGGGTACTCTTCGCCCGTGATTGGCAGAAGTTCGAGCCAGGAGGGCCGCTGCATGAAGCGGTCTACAACCTGGAGACCGCGCGGGTACTCCTCGGGATCGAGTATGACGACGCGGATATCGAGGGCTATTATCTGGGCGAAATCGCCTGGCGGGGTGGCGGCGAGCGGCGCCTGATCGGCTTCCACGGCGGTTCGAAGGCGGGGTTCTGGGTTTCGAAGCGCTGGCCTTAT
>JAQVKV010000307.1 GCA_028694545.1 Zavarzinia sp.
GGGTGCGGGCCATCAACGAGGGCGACGCCTTCACCATCCGTGCGGGTTGCGACAAGCGGATCGAGCCCTGCGGGGCGAAGTTCGCCAATACCACCAGTTTCCGAGGCTTTCCGCATATCCCCGGCCAGGACGCCGTCCTGCGCTATGCGACGAAGGATGGTGGCCATGATGGGGGCGTGCTGTGAACACCGCCGATCCCGACAAAGTCATCGCGGCGGCACGGTCCTGGCTCGGGACGCCGTACCATGATCAGGCGAGCCTCAAGGGCGTCGGCTGTGATTGCCTCGGGCTCGCCCGCGGCGTCTGGCGCGATGTCGTCGGCCCCGAGCCGTTCCCGATCCCGCCCTACAGCCGCGACTGGGGCGAGACCGGTCCGCGCGAGGTGCTGGCCGAGGGCGCGCGCCGCATGATGCCGCAGATCGCTCCGGCCGATGCCGGTGGCGGCGCGCTGGTCCTCTTTCGGATGATGCCGCGCGCCATCGCCAAGCATGTTGGGATCCTGACCGCGCCCGACAGCTTCCTCCATGCCTATGAGCGGCTCGGCGTGATCGAGGAGCCGCTCACCCAAGCCTGGCGGCGGCGCATCGCCTTCGCCTTCCTGTTTCCGCAACGCTGAGACCCCGACATGGCCACCCTCATTCTCGGCGCCGCCGGTGCCGCCATTGGCGGCTCGATCGGTGGCGCGATCCTCGGCGTCAGTGCCGCGACCATCGGCGGCTTCATCGGCTCCACCATCGGCTCAGTCGTCGACAGCTGGATCGTGTCCTCGCTCGCGCCGACGCAGCGGATCGAAGGGACGCGGCTCGACAGCTTGCGCATCACGTCCTCCACCGAGGGGGCGGTGATCCCGCGCCTCTACGGCCGGATGCGCGTCGGCGGCAACATCATCTGGGCCACCGATTTTCGCGAGGAAACGAGGACCACCACGCAGGGCGGCGGCAAGGGCGGCGGGGGCGGCAAGGTCAAGACGACCGAGTATCTCTACTATGCTTCCTTCGCCGTGGCGCTCTGCGAGGGTCCGATCACCGGCATCGGGCGCGTCTGGGCGGACGGGAAGCCGATGGACCTCTCCGGCGTCACCTGGCGCTGGTATCCCGGCAGTGAGGCTCAAGGTCCCGATCCGTTCATTTCGGCCAAGATGGGGGCGGCGAACACGCCGGCCTATCGCGGCACCGCCTATGTCGTCTTCGAGGAGCTGGCCCTGTCGAGCTACGGCAACCGCCTGCCGCAGCTCTCCTTCGAGGTGTTCCGGCCGCTCGCCGACCCCGACACCGCCGAGGGGCTGACCAGCGCCGTCACCCTGATCCCGGCCTCGGGCGAGTTTACCTATGCCACCGAAGGAATCCGCAAATCCTCGGGCGGTGCGACGCAGGCCGAAAACCTGAACGCGCTGCCCGACACCTCCGACATGGTCGTGGCGCTCGACCGGCTACAGGCCATGGCGCCGGCCGTCGAGAGCGTCAGCCTCGTCGTCGCCTGGTTCGGCGACGACCTGCGCGCGGGCTCCTGCAAGCTGCGTCCGGGCGTTGAGGTCGAGGCCAAATCCACGACGCCGGTCGGCTGGTCGGTCAATGGCGTCAGCCGCGCCAATGCCTTTCTCGTCAGCCGCGACGACCAAGACCGCCCGGTCTATGGCGGCACGCCTGCCGATTTCGCGGTGGTGCAGGCGATCCGGGAGATGAAGGCGCGCGGGCTGCGCGTCACCTTCTATCCGTTCATCCTGATGGATGTGCCGCCCGGCAACACGCTGCCGAACCCGTATTCCGACAACGCCGCCGAGCTGGGCCAGCCCACATTCCCCTGGCGGGGGCGGATCACCTGTTCGCCCGCGGCGGGCTATGCCGGGAGCGTGGACAAGACAGCCACGGCGTCGAGCCAGGTCGAGGCGTTCTTCGGCACTGCCAGCCCGTCCGACTTCGCGATCTCGGGTGACACCGTCTCCTGGACCGGCCCCGCGGGCGACTGGGGCCTGCGCCGCATGATGCTGCATTACGCCCATCTCTGCGCGGTGGCAGGCGGGGTCGATGCTTTCCTGATCGGCTCGGAGATGCGCGGCCTGAGCACCATCCGCTCGGGAGCCAGCAGCTATCCCGCCGTCACCGCGCTAAAGGCGCTCGCCGCCGATGTTCGGGCCATTCTCGGGGCAGGCACGGACATTGGCTACGCGGCCGACTGGTCAGAGTATTTCGGCCACCAACCGGGCGACGGCAGCGGCGACGTCTATTTCCACCTCGACCCGCTCTGGTCGGACGCCAACATCGATTTTATCGGCATCGACAACTACATGCCGCTTTCCGACTGGCGGGACGGGTTTGGGCACGCCGATGCGGCCGAGGGCTGGCCCGCGATCTACGACCGGGCCTATCTGCAGGCGAACATCGCGGGCCGCGAAGGCTTCGACTGGTTCTATGCCGGTGCCGCTGACCGCTCCGCACAGGTTCGCACGCCGATCACCGATGGTGCCACCGGCAAGCCGTGGGTCTTCCGCTACAAGGACCTGCGCAGCTGGTGGTCAAACCCGCATTTCAATCGTCCGGGCGGGACGGAGAGCGGCGCGCCGACGGCATGGGTGCCGCAATCGAAGCCAATCCGCTTCACCGAACTCGGCTGCCCGGCCATCGACCGGGGCACCAACCAGCCCAACGTCTTCTTCGACCCGAAATCGTCGGAGAGCTTCACGCCCTATTTCTCGCGAGGCTGGCGTGACGATACCATCCAGCGCGCCTATCTCGAGGCGACTTATCTGTTCTGGAACGACGCCACGAACAACCCGCTCTCGTCAGCCTACGGCGGCCGGATGGTTGATGTGCCGGAATGCGCGGCCTGGACCTGGGACGCGCGGCCGTACCCGTTCTTTCCCGAACTGACCGATGTCTGGACCGATGGCCCCAACTGGCGCCTCGGCCATTGGCTGACCGGCCGCCTCGGGGCGGTGTCGCTCGCGGCGCTCGTCCGGCATCTCTGCCTGCGCGCCGGGCTGACTGAGGACCGCATCGACGTCACTGGCCTTTGGGGCGCGGTCGAGGGCTATGCCATCGGTGCGCTGGAAAGCCCGCGCGCGTCCATCACCACGCTTGCGCGGCATTTCGGCTTCGACGCCGTCGAGACCGAGGGCGTCATCCGCTTCGTCATGCGCGGTCGGGCGGCGGTGGCGAGTGTCGCACCGGACGGTCTTGTCGCCGCCCGCGAGGGCGACGTGCTGGAACTCACCCGTGCCCAGGAGACCGAACTGCCCCAGGCGCTGAAGTGGCAAGTGGCGCGGGCGGACGAGGATTACGAGGCCGCGCAGGTCGAGGCCCGCCGGATCACCGTCGACACGACCCGCATCGCCTCGGAGTCCTTCCCCATGGCGGTGCCGCCCGAGGAGGCGGAGCGCCGTTGTCGTCGCGCGCTGATGGAAGCCTGGACCGGCAGGGAAAGCGCGGTGTTCCGCCTGCCGCCCTCGCGGCTCGCGCTCGACCCGGCCGACGTGATCCAACTCGCGCATGACGGTGGGTCCATCCCTCTGCGGCTCATCTCGGTTGCCGATGCCGACGCGCGTGGGATCGAGGCCGTGCGTCAGGACCGGGAGGCCTATGATCTGCCGCCCGGCGCGCCGCGACCCTCGGCGCTGTCGAAGACAGTCGTCTTCGGCGCACCTGAAGCGGTCCTCCTCGACCTGCCGCAACTGACCGAGGACCAGCCCGCGCATCGGCCGTTCGCGGCGGCGCACGCCGTGCCATGGCCCGGCGAGATCGCGGTCTACCGCAGCCCCTCGACGGATGGTTTCGACCTGCTGACCAGCTTCGGCAGCCGCGCCCGGATCGGCACGCTGGTTTCGGACTTCTACGCCGGGCCCACCTCGCGCTTCGACCTCGGCAACGCGTTGGTGGTCGACCTGCTTACCGGGACGCTGGAGAGCGTCACCGACTTGGCACTGTTCGGCGGGGCGAACGCGCTGGCCGTCGAATGCGCGCCCGGTGTCTGGGAGATCGTGCAGGCGGGCGCGTCCGAGCTGCTCGCGCCCGGTCGGTATCGCCTGACGAGGCTCCTGCGCGGCCAGCGCGGCACCGAGGGGGCCATGGGCAATCCGGTGCCTGCTGGCGCGCGGGTCTTGGTGCTGGACACCGCACTGGCGTCTCTGCCGATTGCCGAGGCCGATCTCGGCATCCCGTGGAACTGGCGCATCGGCCCGGCGAGCCGCCCGGTCAGCTACGAGACCTATGTGGCAAAGGCCTTCACGCCCGACGGTGTTGGGCTGCGACCATTCTCCGTCGCCCATGTCGAGCAGCCATGGCGCAAGCCGCGCGCGCCGGGCGACCTGACGATCCGCTGGACGCGACGATCCCGCGCGCTCGCCGCCGACAGTTGGGGCGGGCTCGAGGTGCCGCTGGCCGAAGAGCTCGAAGCCTACGAGGTCGAGATCCTCGACGGCGCCACCGTAAAGCGGGTGCAGAGCACCGCCACCACCAGCGCGATCTACACCACCGCCGCCCAGACCGCCGATTGGGGCGCGCTGCTCGGTCCCGGCGACACGCTCGACATCCGCATCTACCAGCTCTCCGCCCTCGTCGGGCGGGGCG
>JAQVKV010000308.1 GCA_028694545.1 Zavarzinia sp.
CGAGCCATAGCGCCGGAACGCTTCGACCGGCACGTCGGTGACGCCGGCCGTGGCCAGCAGTTCGGCCAGTTCGGCCTTGTGTTCGTCACTCATGGGCTTCTCGATGCAGTCGGCGCCAAGGCTCGCGACCGCGCCGCGGACATAGAGCCGGGCCTCATAGATCGAATCGCCGAGGGCTTCGCCGGCATCGCCGAGGACGACGAGACGCCCGGTCTGTGCCATGAAGGCGGAGAGATGACCGACGTCGCCCTTCACCACGATGTCGATCCCCTTCATCGAAATGCCGCAGCGCGCCGCCGCATTGCCGTCGATGACGAGCAGGCCGCCCCGGCCGGAGGCGCCGGCCGCCATGCTGGCGTCACCGGTGACATGGACCTTGCCGGCGCTCATGGTCTCGGCCACGCCCTGGCCCACGCTGCCCTTCACCGTGATCTCGGCGCCATGGTTCATGCCAGCGCAGAAATAGCCGGTATTGCCCTCGATCTCGATCGTCAGGGGGCGGTCGATGCCGACGGCGACCGAATGATGGCCGCGCACATTGGCGATCTGCCAGGCGCTGCCGGCGGGGGCCGCGCCTTCGTTCTGCAGGCGGCTGTTCAGGTCGCGCGTGGTGGATTTCTTCAGATCGATGGTGCTGCTCATTGGCCGCGCTCCCAGAAATAGACGGTGGCGGGTTTCGGCTCCCATACCCTCGCGTTGTCGATGCCCGGCAGGTCGACGAGGGCGCGATATTCCGAACCGAAGGCGACATATCGGTCGGTCTCGGCCATGATGGCGGGCTTGCAGGCGATCGGGTCGCGCAGCACGCCGAAGCCGCTTTCGGTGCCGACGACGAAGGTGAAGAAACCATCGAGATCGTCGAGCCCCGATTGCAGGGCCTCGCCCAGGCTCTGGCCCTGGCGCATGCGCCAGGTCAGGTAACCGGCCGCGACCTCGCTGTCGTTCTCGGTCGCGATCTTAACGCCTTCCCGACGCAATTCGCGGCGCAGGGAATTGTGGTTGGAGAGCGAGCCGTTGTGGACGAGGCACTGGTCGGCCCCGGTGGAGAAGGGATGCGCGCCATCGGTGGTGACGGCGGATTCCGTCGCCATCCGCGTATGGGCGACACCATGGCTGCCGCGCATGGTCTCGAGGCCGAAAGCCCTGCCGACGGCGACCGGATTGCCGACCGCCTTGAAGATTTCCATCCGCTTGCCCTTGCCGACCACGCCGGTCTCGGGGGCATGGGCGGCAAGCCAGCGCTCCGCATGGGCAAGGTCGCTCTCGGGTATGGAAACAATGGCGTGGGTGTGCCGGATGGCGAAGCTCAATTCCTTGCCCAGCGCTTCCGCCAGCTTGCCGGCGACGGCGGTGACATGGCCTTCGCTCTCACCGTGCAGGGAGAGCTTCACGGCGTCCGGCCGGGCTTCGCCATAGATGGCGAAGCCCGCGGAATCCGGGCCTCGGCTGCTCAGGGGGCCCATCATGCCGCCCAGCAGTTCACCGAGTCTCGGCTCCAGCGCCTCGTCCTTCAGGAAAAGTCCTGCGATACCACACCTGTTATCCTCGCGATCAATAGAAGGACAGGTAGCGGCTGGTCTCCCAGGCGGAGACATGGCGGTGGTACTCCAGCCATTCCATCCGCTTCAGGGCAATGAACTCGGCCATGAAATCGGCGCCGAGCGCATCCGCGAACAGCGGATCGGCCTCGAGCGCGTCGATCGCTTCCTTCAGGGACTGGGGCAGGATCGAGATACCCCTGGCCGCGATTTCGGCCGGCGGGAGTTCGTAGAAATTGCAGTTCTGCGCGGTGCCCGGGTCGATCCTGTGGTCGATACCGTCGAGCCCGGCGGCGATGATGGCGGCGCTCGCCAGATAGGGGTTCATGGCGCCGTCGCCGGTGCGGATCTCCAGCCGGCCGTAGGGTACGCGCACCATGGCGGTGCGGTTGTTGTCGCCATAGGCCATGAAGACCGGAGCCCAGGTGGTTCCGGAAAGGTTATGACCGACGACGAGGCGCTTGTAGGAGTTGACGGTCGGGGCCAGCAGGGCCGTCAGGGCCGGCGCATGCTTCATGATCCCGCCGAGGAAACGATAGGCGAGATCGGAGAGTTCGAGGCCGTTCGGATCGGCCTTGTCGTGGAACAGGTTGCGGCCGCTCGGATCGGCCAGGGAGCAATGGACATGCATGCCGCTGCCGGTCGTTTCCGATTTCGGCTTCGGCATGAAGGTGCAGATGGCGTCCAGGTCGTGGGCGATTTCGGTCGCGGCCATCTTGAACAGGGTGATCTGATCCGCCGTCGTCATGGCGTCGGCGTAGTGGAAATTCACCTCGTACTGGCCGTTCGCGTCCTCATGGTCGATCTGATAGACGTCGATGCCGACCGCCTGCAGCGAATTGACCAGCCGTTCCAGGAAGGCACGGCCGCGCGCGATGCCCTTGTAGTCGTAGGCGGGCTTGGCGAGCGCGTCGGTGGCATCGAAGGGAACGAGGCTACCGTCCGCCGCCTGGCGGTAGAGGATGAATTCGGGCTCCAGCCCGGTGTTCAGCACCCAGCCCCGTTCCGCGAGGCGGGCGACCTGGGCCGCCAGGATGTTGCGGGTGTCGAAGGCGGAGGGCGCGCCCTTGACCGTGCCCGTGCCCATCACCCGGGCGAAACCCGGCAGCCAGGGCAGCAGGGTGAGGGTCGAGAGGTCGCCGACCATCATGTATTCGGCCTCATGCGGCTTCATGCCAAGACCCCAGACACCGGCCCCGGCGAAACCCGCGCCATCCCCCAGAACGTCCGGCAGATGGCCGACGGGAACGGCCTTCGCCTTTGGAACCCCATGGATATCGACGAACTGGGCGAGCACGAAGGCGATGCCCTTCGAGCGCAGGAATTCCACCGCGCCGGCGGCATCGAGGCCGGGCGGTACGGTCAGCTCGTTTTCGGTATGCGAAGTCCAGGTCATGTGGTCGTCCCCTTGGTGCGGAACCGGAGGGGGAAGGGATCTTCCATGCCGCTCCGAATGATTCGATATTGCATCTCATGCAAAAAAAGTAAATACAGGTAATTATTCGGTGGGCCGGAATCACGGCCTGATCAAGGTGCGGGAGCAGGTGGTGATGGCGGAGCAGGTGGCGGCAATCGGGGGCGAGGGCCCTTATGTCACGCCCTATTGGTGGCAGGCGGCGCCGCGCCGCCGCTTCGACGACATGCCCTTGCCGGCGATGGCGGATGTGGTCGTCATCGGGGCGGGTTTCACCGGCACGTCGGCCGCGCTGACGCTGGCGCGGGCGGGGCGTCGGGTGGTGTTGCTCGATGCCGGCGCGCCGGGGCAGGGGGCGAGCAGCCGCAATGGCGGCCAAGTCGGCAGCGGCAACCAGAAATTCAAGGTTGCGGCTCTGACGGCATGGCAGGGCGCGGCGCGGGCGAGCGCCCTGTTGCGGGAAGGCACGGCGATGCTGGAACACATCGGCGCCCTCATCGAGCGCGAGGGTATCGACTGTGATTACACGGTCTGCGGCCGGTTCCGCGGCTGTGTCAGGCCGGAGCATTACGACGCCATGGGCCGCGACATGGAGGACCTGCGCCGGGTCGCCGGGGTCGAGTCCTTCATGGTGCCGAGGGCGGAACAGGCCCGCGAAATCGGCAGCGACTATTATCACGGCGGCTCGGTCCTGCCGAACGACGCCAGCCTGCATCCCGGCAAGTATCACGGCGGCCTGCTCGATCGCGCCCTGGCCGCCGGGGCCAGTGTTCACGGCTTTTGCCCGGCGACCGCGATCGCGCCGGAGCGGTCGGGTTTCTCCGTCGCGACGCCACGCGGGCCGATCCGCTGCGGCCATGTGATCGTCGCGACCAATGGCTATACGGACGGGCTCGTGCCCTTCCTGCGCCGACGGATGGTCACCGTGCGTTCCGCCATCATCGCGACGGATGAGCTGGCGCCCGGGCTCGTCGATCGATTGATGCCGAAGCGCCGGGTCTATGGTTGCACGGCCCGGGTCTTCCACTATTTCCGGCCTTCGCCCGACGGCACGCGGATGCTTTGGGGCGGGCGGGTCGGCGGTGCCTTGCGTGGGGATGCCGAGGGTTACCGCCACCTCGCCGCCGACATGGCCCGGGTCTTTCCCGCGCTGGCCGGCGTGGGGATCGCGGGGGGCTGGTCAGGGCAGATCGGCTACACGTTCGACGATATGCCCCATATGGGTGCGGCCGGCGGCATCCATTATGCGCTCGGCTTTTGCGGCACGGGGGTTTCCCGCGCCACCTGGTTCGGTGACAAGATCGCCAGGAAGGTGCTGGGCGATCCCGGGGGCGCCAGCGCCTTCGACGAACTGATCTTCCTAAGTCATCCCTTCTGGTTCGCGGCGGAACGCGCTGTTCCCTGGGTCGAGGCTTGGTATCGCCTGCGCGATTCCCTCTGAGACGGCGTCCCGGTTGGTCTCGAGGGGGGCGCGGTCCCGGCCGAACATCTCCACGTCGGCCCGGCCGGCAGCCAGGCGGCGCCAACCTGGCGCGATGTCCGCCTGGCCGGGATCGTGAACACCGGTGGCACCAGCCGTCTCACGCTCGAGATCGCCGAAATCACGAT
>JAQVKV010000309.1 GCA_028694545.1 Zavarzinia sp.
GCCGCATCGCCAAGCTGGGCGAGATCAACCGCGCCCTGATGGGCCGGGTGGAGCGCAGCCTCGATTTCCACGGCAATGCCTTCACCCTGTTCGAGGCGGCGATCTTCCTCGACCGCAAGGTGAACGACCGCACCCGCGAGCTGACGGAAACCATGCATTCGCTGGAGCGCACGAACAACGAGTTGAGCGCCGCCATCATCGCCAGCCGGACGGCGCAGAACCGCCTGCACGATGCCATCAACTCGATGTCGGAAGGCTTCGCCCTGTTCGACAAGGACGATCACCTGATCCTTTTCAACCAGAAATTCCTGGACTACTGGCCATCCCAGCGCGCGCGCGTGACGGCGGGCCTCACCTATCACGACCTGCTGACCGGCGCCTTCCGCGCGGGCGACATCGCCATGGCGGGCGAGCAGGCGGCGGACTGGATCAAGGCCCGCCTCCTGGAACGCGAGGCGGTGCGCCGGGGCCTGCCGGCGCGCGCCATTCACGCGCTGCGGGACGGGCGCTGGGTGCAGATGAACGACCGGCTTTCGGCGGAGGGCGGCATCGCTTCCGTCCTGACCGACATCACGGACCTGAAGCGCGCCGAGGACGAGATGCGCGAACAGGCACTGGCCGAACGCTCGCTCCACCTGCAGGCGACGATCGAGAGCATGTCGCTCGGCGTCGCCGTGTTCGACGCGGGCGGTACCCTCGTCCATGCCAACGAACGCTTCTGGCGCCTGCTCGACCTGCCGCCGGTCTTCGCCATGCCGGGCGCTACCTTCGACGAATTCAAGGCCTACAACCGCCGGCGCGGCTCGACCGCCCTGATCCCCGAGACCAGTGCCGCCGACGAATGCGCCTGGAACGGCCGATGGTTCTCGATCAAGCGCGACCGCACGCCGGACGGCGGCTTCGTCTGTACCTTCGACGACGTGACGGTGCGCAAGGCGGCGGAAGTCGCGCTGCGCGACAGCGAGCGGCGCATCCGCCTCGTCACCGACGCCATGCCGGCCATGATCTGCTATGTCGACGCCGGCCTCGTCTACCGTTTCACCAACCGCCCCTATCGCGATAGCTTCGGCCGGGGCGAGGACCCGGTGGGACTTCACGTATCGCAAGTGCTCTCGCCTGGCGATTATGAATCGCGCAAGGCCCATATGGCGGCGGCGCTGTCGGGGCAGTTCACCTCGTTCGAGCTCCTGCTGCCCGGCCAGGGCCGTTTCGGCATCGCGACCTATGTTCCCCATATCGCCGACGACGGTTCGGTGATCGGCTTCTTCACCCTGATCCAGGACATCACCGAGCGCCGCCGCTCGGAACGCCTGCTGGCGGAAGCGAACGAGATGCTGGAACGCCGCGTCGCCGAGCGGACGGAAAGCCTGGTCGCCCTGAACGCGACTCTGCGCAACGAGATCGCGGAACGCGCCCGCGTCTCGGCCGAATTGCAGCGCGCGAAACAGGAAGCGGAACGCGCCAACCTGTCGAAGACGAAATTCCTGGCGGACGCCAGCCACGACCTGTTGCAGCCGCTGAACGCCGCGCGTCTCTTCGTCTCTTCCCTGACCGATCAGGCCCTGCCGGCGCCGAGCGCCGGCCTCACCCGCAAGCTCGACAATTCGCTGGCGGCGGTGGAGGAATTGTTGGGCACCCTGCTGGACATGTCCAAATTCGACGCCGGCCGCGTCGTTGTCGAGGAACGGCCGGTGGCGCTCGGCCCGCTGCTGACCGGTCTGATGGAAGAGATGGCGCCAATCGCCCGCGCGAGAGGCGTCGATCTGCGCATGGTGCCGAGCACGCTTTCGGTGCGCACCGATCCCCGCCTCATGCGCCGGATCCTGCAGAACCTCGTCTCCAACGCCATCCGCTACACCCCGAGGGGCCGGGTGCTGTTCGGGGCGCGGCGCGGGCGCCACTGGTTGCGCCTCCACGTCCATGATACCGGGGTGGGCATCCCGGCCGACCGGCTGGAGGAGATTTTCGAGGAGTTCAAGCGCCTCGACCAGCCGGAGGGAACGGAGAACGGCTTCGGTCTCGGGCTTTCCATCGTGCGCCGCATTTCCCGCCTGCTCGACCACCGCATTCTCGTCCGTTCCGAACCCGGGCGGGGCTCGTGTTTCGCCGTCGAACTGCCGCTGGCCCTGCCCTCCGAGGTGGAGCGGATCGTGGTGCCCGCGCCCGCCGCCGTGCCCGTCGCGCGGATGGGCACCCGCGTCCTCGTCATCGACAACGAGCCCGCGATCCTCGACGGCATGCGCGCCCTGCTGGAAGGCTGGGCCTGCGAGGTCACGGTGGCGCGGGGGCTGGGGGACGCCATGAAGCAGGCGGACGGCGTCGCGCCGGACATCGTGCTGGCGGATTTCCACCTGGACCGGGGGCAGACCGGGATCGAGGCGATCGATGCCCTGCGCCACCGCCTGGGCGGGCCGGTGCCCGCCGCCCTGCTCACCGCCGACCGCAGCATCGAGCTGAAGCGCAGTGTCTCGGCCATGGAACGCTGCGCCCTGCTCTACAAGCCGGTGAAGCCCGCCAAGCTCCGCGCCCTGATGACCGCCCTGCTGGACGGTTGATCAGTCCTGCAATTCCTTCATGCGGCGCAGCGCCAGCACCGCCTGCGTCCGGCTGGCGACGCCGAGCTTGTGCAGCACGGCCGAGACATGGGCCTTCACCGTCGTCTCGGACACGCCGAGCAGATGGCAGATTTCCTTGTTCAGCCGCCCCTCGCCCATGAGGTCGAGAACGCGGCGCTGCTGCGGCGTCAATGTGCCGATGCGGGTGAAGGGTTCGTCCTGCCCGCGCCCCTTCGGCACCGGATGGGCGGCCGCGTCGAGAAGGCCGGGATCGGGCACGAAGACACCGCCCTCCAGTACCTGTTCGACGGCGGCGCGGATCCGTTCCCGCCCCAGGGATTTCGGGATATAGCCGGCCGCCCCGCAGGCAAGGCAGCGCGCCACCGTATCCTCGTCCGCCAGGGCCGAGACGATCACCACCGGCAATTCCGGGCGTTCGCGGCGCAGGGCCATCAAGCCTTCCAGCCCGTCCATGCCGGGCATGCGCAGGTCGAGCAGGGCCAGATCGAATTCGTCATCATCGCGGATCAGTTCGATCACGCCGTCGAGGCTGGCCGCCTCGACCACCAGGGCATCCGCGCGCAGGCCCATGACGGCACCCTGCAGCGCCTCGCGGAACAAGGGGTGATCGTCGGCGATCAGGACCTTCAGCATGCGGCTCCCCGTGATGCGCTTCCCGTGCGGCCGCTTCTCGTGCCGACCGTCGCCCTCTTCTATCCCGCAATCGGGCGGGCCGGGCAAGGCTCACGCAAGGACCGCCTCTGCCCAGACATCGCCGGGGACGGGATCGGGCAGGCTGTCCACCTCATCGTCCGAGAACACCCGGCTGCGGGTCAGGAAACGCACGCCTTCCGGCGCCTCCAGCGAAAAGCCCGAGCCGCGCCCGGGCACCACGTCGATGATGAGCTGGGTGTGGGACCAATATTCGAACTGGGCGGCGCCGATGAAGAAGGGCGTGTCCGCGATCGTGCCGAGGAAGACGTCGCGCCCGCCCACGCGGAATTCCCCGCGCGGATAGCACATGGGGGCGGAGCCGTCGCAACAGCCGCCCGACTGATGAAACAGCAAGGGCCCGTGCAAGGCCTTCAGCTTATCGATGACCGCGACGGCGGCCGGTGTCACTTCGACGCGGCGGGTCATGGCGGTTCCTTCCGATGTCGGTGTTTCCCCCCTCACCCACCCCTCTCCCCCGAGGGGGCGAGGGCATTGATGAGGCGCGAGGCAGGCCCCCTCGCCCCGCTTGCGGGGAGAGGGATGGGGTGAGGGGGCCCTCGTCGGGATCAGAAGAAGCCGAGCGCCTTCGGGCTGTAGCTGACCAGCAGGTTCTTGGTCTGCTGATAATGGTCCAGCATCATCTTGTGGGTCTCGCGGCCGATGCCCGACTGCTTGTAACCACCGAAGGCCGCATGGGCCGGATAGAGGTGGTAGCAGTTGGTCCAGACGCGGCCCGCCTCGATCGCGCGGCCGAAGCGATAGGCGCGGTTGCCGTCACGGGTCCAGAGACCGGCGCCGAGGCCATAGAGCGTGTCGTTGGCGATCGACAGCGCTTCGGCCTCGTCCTTGAAGGTCGTGACCGAGACGACGGGGCCGAAGATTTCTTCCTGGAAGATGCGCATCTTGTTGTGGCCACGGAACACGGTCGGTTTCACGTAGTAACCCGACGCCAGTTCGCCCGGCAGCATGTTGCGCTCGCCACCGATCAGCAGCTCGGCGCCTTCCGCCTTGCCGATGTCGATATAGGACATGATCTTCTCGAGCTGGTCGTTCGAGGCCTGGGCACCGATCATGGTCGAACTGTCGAGAGGATCGCCCTGCTTGATCGCCGCGACGCGGGCGAGCGCCTTTTCCATGAAGCGGTCGTAGATCTTCTCGTGGATCAGGGCGCGGCTCGGGCAGGTGCAGACCTCGCCCTGGTTCAGGGCGAAGAGCACGAAGCCCTCGATCGCCTTGTCGAGATAATCGTCGTCCTCGGCCGCGACATCGTCGAAG
>JAQVKV010000310.1 GCA_028694545.1 Zavarzinia sp.
CAGCGACGGCGAACGCCTGCTGCGCCAACCCTGGCTGGAAATCGTCGACGAATGGATTGTCAAGGTTCCCGCCACCGGCCAGGTCGAAGCGCAGGAAGACGCGGTCGATCCCCAATTACCGGCCCTGCTGCCTTTCGCCTGGGCACGGCCGGTAGATTGATCGCATCAGGTCGGTGATCACATCAGATTCAGGCGGTCGTAATAGAGATTGAGCACGGCGGCCGAGGTTTCCTCGATCGAGCGGCGCGAAACGTCGATCACCGGCCAGCCCTGTTTCACGAACAGGCGGCGGGCGTCCGTCAGTTCCTTGCCGATTGCTTCCATGTCGACATAGTCGGTGTCGCTGTTCTGGCCGAGCAGGAGCATGCGGTGGCGCCGCACCTGCATCAGCCGGTCCGGCGAGGTGGTCAGGCCGACGATGAGAGGCCCCGTCGCCTCGAACAATTCGGGCGGCAGGGGCAGGCCCGGCACCACCGGGATATTCGCCGTCTTGATGCCGCGATTGGCGAGATAGACCGCCGTCGGCGTCTTCGAGGTGCGGGAGACGCCGAGCAGGATCACATCCGCTTCATGCAGGCCTTGCGCGTTCTGCCCGTCGTCATGGGCAAGCGTGTAGTTCATCGCCTCGATCCGGCGGAAATATTCCGCGTCCAGCGCGTGCTGACGTCCCGGCACGGCCCGTGCCGGAGTCCCGAGATAGGCTGCCAGGCTATGGATCACGGGATCGAGCACGTTGATGAGCGGCACATGGCGAGCCAGCGCCGCGTCCTCGAGCGCCATGCGCAGGTTCGCGTTCACCAGGGTGAAGAGAATGATGCCGCCGGTCGAGGATGCCATGTCGATGGCGCGTTCGATCTGGGCGTGGGTTCGGACCATGAAGCTGACGTGAAGCAGGGCCGCCACGTCGGGAAATTGCGACATCGCCGCCTTGGCGACCGAGGACAGGGTCTCACCCGTGGCATCCGAGACCAGATAGAGGTGAAGACGCTTCACCTCCGTCTCTGTGGATAGCGTGGATTGGTGGGATAATTCGGCCTCTTCCGACCCCTCTGGCATGTTCACGGATTCGACGGGCTTCTCGATCAACCGAATACTCCCTTGAGGAGCGAATTTTCGCCAGGCTGTGAACAGATGCGCGGCCCTGCGCGTATCAGGACAGGGCCCGGGATCTTATCCCCATTTTCCCCGGAACCGGAATGCCCGCCAACCCTCGACTCCCGGCGATTTAGCCACTACTGAAGAGACCTCATCGCCGACCCACACCCGTTTCTGGGGATAAACCGGAAGCATCGTGGGGAACCCCGTCATCCACAGGCATCCACTATCAACCACAATCTTTTTATATATAGGTATGAAATTGGCTGAGCCCCTGTTGGTAAGCGGAAAGCGCTTCATGAAGGCCCTTGCCGGCATGGAAGTGGACAGGCCCCCCTTCTGGATCATGCGTCAGGCCGGGCGATATCTGCCCGAATATCGCGCGGTCCGGGCGACAACGCGGGACTTCGTCTCTTTCTGTCTGGACAGCGAGAAAGCCTGTGCCGTCACCCTGCAGCCGATCGAACGATTCGGCATGGATGCGGCCATCCTCTTTTCGGACATCCTGATCGTGCCCCACGGCCTTGGCCAGGACGTGCGTTTCGTCGAAGGCGAAGGACCACGTCTTGCCCCGGTGACGAATGGCGCTGAACTTGCCGCGCTGACCATGGACCGGTTTCACGAAAAGGTCGGTCCGGTCTATGAAACGGTGCGGTTGCTGGCGAAGCGCCTGCCGGGCGACGTCGCGCTGATCGGTTTCGCCGGCGCGCCCTGGACCGTCGCCACCTATATGGTCGCGGGGCAAGGCACGAGCGAGCAGAAGCCCGCCCGCCTGTGGGCCTATCGCGATCCCACCGGTTTCGAGACGCTGATCGACCTCGTGACCACGGCGACCATCGAATATCTGGCGGCCCAGGTCGAGGCCGGGGCCGAGGTGCTGCAGATCTTCGATACCTGGGCCGGTTCCCTGCCCGAGGACGAGATGGAGCGCTGGGTGTTCCGACCGATCGCCCGTATCCGCGCGGCGCTGAAGGCGCGTTTTCCCCATGTTCCGGTGATCGGCTTCGCGAAGGGCATCGGCCCCGCCCTGCCCTTGCTGGCGCCCGCGACCGGGGTCGAGGCAGTGGGCATCGATCCGACCGTGCCGCTCGGCTTCGTGCGCGATCAGGTCCAGCCGACCGCCGTCGTCCAGGGCAATCTTGATCCCCTGCTGGTTGTTTCCGGGGGTAAGGCCATGCATGACCGGATCGAGACGATCCTGCGTACCCTGGGCCCCGATCGCTTCATCTTCAATCTGGGCCATGGCGTGGTGCCGGAGACGCCGCCGGAGCATGTCGCGGCGCTGGCGAAGCAGATCCGGGACTGGCACCGGTGAGCGGGCGTCTCGCCGTCGTCCTGTTCAACCTGGGAGGGCCGGATTCGCCCGCGGCGATCAGGCCCTTCCTGTTCAACCTGTTCTCGGATCCGGCGATCATCGGTCTGCCACAGCCCCTGCGCTGGATGGTGGCACGGCTGATCTCCGGGCGTCGGGCAAAGCCGGCTGGCGAGATTTATGCCCTGATGGGCGGGCGTTCGCCCATCGTGCCGGAAACCGAGGAACAGGCGGCGGCGCTGACAGCGGCGATCAAGGCGCTGGATCCCGGGCAAGAGGTCCGGGTGTTCATCGCCATGCGCTACTGGCATCCGCGCGCGTCGGAGACCGCGAAGGCGGTGACCGATTTCGCGCCGGACCGTGTCGTTCTGCTGCCGCTCTACCCGCAATATTCGACGACGACGACCGCTTCCTCGCTGAAGGAATGGGGACAGGCGGCACTAAAGGCGGGACTGACGGCGCCGACGGTGGCCATCGAGAGCTATCCGGACGAGCCCGGTTTGATCCAGGCGCAGGCGTTGCTGATCGCAAGGGCTCTCGATCAGGCCGGCCCCGGGCCGATACGCGTGCTGTTTTCCGCTCATGGCCTGCCGCGGAAGGTGGTCGATGCCGGCGATCCCTATCAAGCCCAGGTGGAACAGACGGCGAAGGCGGTGGTAGCGGCATTGGACCGGCCGGGTCTTGACTGGGTGGTGTCGTACCAGAGCCGGGTTGGCCCCCTCGAGTGGATCAAACCCTATACGGAGGCGGAAATCCGCCGGGCCGGGGCGGAAGGGATCTCGCTCGTGGTGGTGCCCATCGCCTTTGTTTCCGAACATTCGGAGACACTGGTCGAACTCGATATCGAGTATCGACATCTGGCGAAGGACGCGGGCGTGCCGGACTATCACCGGGTGCCGGCCGTCGGTACGGAACCGGCCTTCATCGCCGGTCTTGCCCGGCTGGTTGCCACGTCGCTCGGCCAAGGCTAGAAAGAGCCGGAGCAGTCGCTGGCGGGGACGGGTAAAACATGAATTTTCTGGTCGAGAACTACGCCGTCCTGAAGACGCTGCACATCATCGCCTTCACAACCTGGATGGCAGGCATGTTCTACCTGCCCCGGCTCTTCGTCTATCACGCCGACAAGCCGGTGGGATCGGATGCCTCCGAGACCTTCAAGGTCATGGAGAGGCGGCTTCTGAAGGCGATCATCAATCCCTCCATGATCGCGACCTGGATCCTTGGCCTGGGTCTCATGGTGGCGACGGATGCGCTCCACGCCGGGGGCTGGTTTCATGCCAAGCTTACCCTCGTCGTTCTTCTGTCGGCGGTGCATGGCATGCTGGCGGGGCAGGTGCGCCGTTTCGGGCGGGACGAGCGGCCCCATTCCAGCCGCTACTACCGTGTGCTGAACGAAGTGCCCACGGTGATCTTCATCATCATCGTGCCCCTCGTCGTGCTGAAGCCATTCTGAGCCTGGGGCAAACTTCCGTTTGACAGGGCATCGCCGACGGCGCAAGGTGCCGCTGTCCGGGCCTGCCGATGGCCCTGGCCCTGGTGGGTTCGCGCAAGCGGACCGGCCATGATCCCCGGTCGGCCGCATTGCCGGCGGCAGGGACTCTTCGGATCTTTCCTTTTCATCCGTTCCGATCGCGCCTTTGGCCCTGGCGGCCTCGACTTTGGGATTTCATCCTGCTGGACGTGACGGAGCGGTTCCCCGTTTCTCTCCCGTGTCTATCGGTTTCCCCATGAATCTTCAGGAACTCAAGGAAAAATCCCCGACCGAGCTTCTCGCCTATGCCGAGGAACTTGAGGTCGAGAACGCATCGACCATGCGCAAGCAGGACATGATGTTCGCGATCCTCAAGCAATTGGCGGAAAAGGACGTGGAGATCACCGGGGGGGGCGTCCTCGAAATCCTCCAGGACGGTTTCGGCTTCCTGCGTGCCCCCGAAGCGAACTACCTGCCCGGTCCTGACGATATCTACGTCAGCCCGAGCCAGATCCGCCGCTTCGGCCTGCGTACCGGTGATACGGTCGATGGTCAGATCCGGGCCCCCAAGGACGGCGAACGCTATTTCGCCCTGCTCAAGGTCAATACCATCAATTTCGAGGACCCGGAGGCGATCCGCCACAAGGTCCATTTCGACAA
>JAQVKV010000311.1 GCA_028694545.1 Zavarzinia sp.
CATCCGACATGGTAAGACCGGCGCCGTCCCGCCCGATCACCACCTGGTCGCCCTCGACACGGGCGGTTATGCCATCCGCCAGCGGCAGGAAGGCGATGCCTTGGACCGTGGGCAGCATTTCGAGATCCGGCAGCCGCCCGCCGACGACGACACCGGCACCGCCCTGGGCCACCGGCACCACGGTGAGCCGGCCGCCCATGTCCGGGTCCGTCAGATCGATCGGCGCCCGCGCCCCCGGCGCGTCGGCGACGAGGCGCATGTGACCGGCCTCGTCCGCGCGCGGACTGGCGACCAGCGGCCGGACCGGCGGGCGCGCCTCGTCGGCGAAAAGGAAACGCCACTTGTCCCCGTCGTTCGAGACCTGCGGCGGCAAGGGCCGGCCGGCGAGGCGGAAGCCCGACCCCCCGGGGACATCGAGCACCGTCACCTGCCCCAGCCCTTCAAGCGCATCCGCGAGTGCGGCGGAAGCCCCGCCCCCCGGGCCGTCGAACACGAACCAGAGGGAATCGCCCCGGCCAAAGACGGCAGCGGCGACCGGCGCGGCGAACGCCATCTCGATCTCGGCCCCGGACGGCCCCCGGCGACGCGTGACCGGTACCGTGGGCCCCTCCGGGTAACGGGCGGCCGCCGGCGCCGGCGACACGGGCGCGGGGGTCACCGGCGTGGGGACCGGTTTCGGGGGGGCCGGTTCGGGTTTGGCCGCTTCGGGCTTCACCGGTTCAGGTTTCACCGGCTCGGGCCTGACTGGCTCGGGCTTGACTGGCTCGGGCGCGGCGGCGGGCGGCACTGGAGCAGGGGCCGGCTTCGCCGGTTGGGGGACCGGCGCTTCCGGTTTCACGGGCGCTGGCTTTGGCCGTTCCGGCTTCGAGGATTCTGGCTTCGGCGCGGCGGGAGCCGGACCTGGACGCAGGTCGAGGACAAGCTTGTCCTCATAGCGCTCCGCCTTCAGCGCGGCCGGGCCAGCCAGGGTGATGGCGAGCGACAGGCCGTCGGCGGAGAGCGTGGCATCGGTGGCGATCCGGCTCAGGCGACGCATGGCCTGGGCCGGATCGAGGCGCACCGGCCGGTCGAAGGTGACATTCAGGGTGGTGCCGTCCAAACGCGGGGCGGCATCGACGCCGGGGGCGAGGTCGAACACCAGCCGGCCGTAATCGCCATGATCCCAGCCCCGCGCGCCAACGGCGGGACGCGGCGCCTCGGCCGCGGCTGGCGTCGCCGGCTGCTGTGCGGCGAGCGGCGTGGCCAGGCCGAGACCGGCGGCGACAAGGACCGGCAGGAGATATGCGCGCAAGACCGCCCCCGCTCAGAGCGACGCGAAGAGCCGGTCGATATCGTCCTGGGTCGCCGCCGTATCCGGCAATTGCGGCCCGTTCAGGAGATGGCTGTCCGTGCCGTCCTCGGGTTGCGCCGCCGGCGGCGGCGCGTGACCGGCGGCCCCGCCGATCTCGACGAGACGGGCAAGGCGCGTCTCGATGATTCCCAGGGTCTCGGTCACCTTGGTGATGCGCTGGCCTGTGATGTCCTGAAAGTTGGACGCCTCGTAGATGCGGGTGGCGATGGCCCGGATCTCGGGCGCGCCGTCACCGGCGAAGGTGGAGGCCAGAGCTTCCAGTTCCTCGGCGATATCGAGGAAGACGCCGGTCGCCCTTTCGGTGGCGTCGACCACCGAACGCAGTTGATCGTTGGCGTGGGGAATACGTTCGGTCGTCAGTTCCGCCGGCCCAAGGGCGGCGATTTCCGTCTGGGTCTGATGGATCACGGCCAGCAGGGCTTCGAGCTCGCGCGCCGTATCGGCATCCGGGGCCGGGGCCGCCGGCGCATTGCCCAGCCCCTCGAGCAGGCTGGCGACGACGCGGCCGATCTCGCGCACGGGGACCGAGCCGCCAGTCTGCGCGACCAGCGCTTCCAGCCGTTCGTCGAAGCTCTTCGCAGCAAATCCGCCCATGGCCTACCCTCCGCTTCCCGTCGCCGGCTGATCCCGCCGCGTCGCCAGCGCCACCGTCAGCGCCTTGGCCACTTCAGGATCCATGGCCGCCAGTACCGGCGCGATGCTTCTTTCCTTCATACGGCCCGCGACCTCGATCAGCACCGAAAAATCGAGGGTGTTGAAGATCGCGGCGGCGTCGGCCGGCTTCATGGTCTCATAGACCTTCACGAGGCGCTCCATGCGCGCCTCGTCTTCCGCCGTGCGGGTCTTCTCGGCGGCGGCGATCTTCGCCTCGACCGCCTTGAGTTCCGCCAGTTTCTTGTCCACTCGCGCCTCGGCGGCGGCGATCAGGGCCTCGCGGCTGTCGAGTTCGCGCATGCGCGCCTCGATTTCCGCGCGGCGCCGGGACAAATTCTGCAGCACATCGATTTCGCCCGGCGTCAGCTTGTCGGGATCGAAGGCCGGGCGCGGCGCCTCCACCGTCGGCGCCGAAACGGGCTCAGGCGATTCGGCGCCGGTCGATTCGGGCGCGGGCGCCGCATCGGGGGCCGGCGCTTCAGCGGCAAGAGCACTATTCGCCTGGGGCATCGCGCGTTCGACCGCTTCCACCCAATCGGGCAGGCGCAGCAGGAAGGCGGCGGCCGCGACCCCCGCCACCACGGGCAGGAGCGCCAGCCGGCGCGGCCGTTTCTGGGGTTTCGCGCTCATCGGATATCCTTCAGCGCCCGGAGGATCCCGGTGTCACCCGCCGTGGCCGCGAGACGGGACCCGTTTTCGGTCACACGGGCGGCGGTACCCGCGCGCTCCAGCCGGTCGGCGAGATTGTTGGCGGAGGCGACGAGAAGCGAGAGTTCGTCAGTCGCCTTGCGCGCGCCCTCCACCTGGTTGCCGAGGCGCGCGGTCGAGGCTTCGGCCGCCATGCGCAGTTCGATGATGCCCGCCTGGGCGCGCTGGGTCGCCTGGTTCAGGCCTTCGACCAGCAGGCGCAATTCGTCGTGACCGCCGCGCAGGCCTTGCAGCTTGCGGTGCAGGCGCACGGCCAGAACGATGGTCGCGATGAGAAGTCCCCCCAGCACGAGGTCCATGACCAGCCCGATCGCGTCCGTCATTGCCTGTCTCCGCCCCGTTTCGCCTTCATCAGCGATTGTTCGACCTTCACTGAAACCGTATTGCCCATCCGCCCCATGCGCCCACGCAGCATGGACATGCTGCCGCACTTGAGATCGATCGGGGAATCCGGGCCGCAATTCAGCATGATGGTCTGCCCGACCTTGAAATCCATGACGTCGCCGAGGTTCATCATCTGCTCGTCGAGGACGGCGTCGATCTGCACCTCGGTGGACCAGAGTTCGGTCGCGAGATGGCTTTCCCAGATGGTGTCACGGCCGAATTTCTCGCCCATGAACATCTGGAGCAGCAATTCGCGCACCGGCTCGATCGTCGCATAGGGCAGCACCAATTCGATGCGCCCGCCCCGGTCCTCCATGTCGACGCGCAGGCGGACGAGGATCGCCGCGTTGGCATCGCGCGCGATGGTCGCGAAGCGCGGGTTGACCTCCAGCCGGTCGAAATTGAAGTCGACCGGGGTCAGGGGATCGAAGGCCGTCTTCATGTCCTTCAGCACGACCTGAACCATGCGCTCGACCAGATTGCGCTCGATCGTCGTATAGGGTCGGCCTTCGATGCGCATGGGCGTCGTGCCCTTGCGCCCGCCCAGCAGCACGTCGACGATCGAATAGATCAGGTTCGATTCGACGGTCAGGAGACCGTAGTTGTCCCATTGCTCCGCCCGGAACACGGCCAGGATCGCGGGCAGCGGGATCGAGTTCAGATATTCGCCGAAGCGGATCGAGGTGATGTTGTCCAGCGTCACCTCGACATTGTCCGAGGTGAAATTGCGCATCGAGGTCGAGAGCAGGCGCACCAGCCGGTCGAAGACGATTTCCAGCATGGGCAGCCGGCCATAGGAGACCAGCGAGGAATTGATGATGGAACGGATGCCGGTCTGACTGTTGCCACCGGCATCGATCGCGTCGAAGCCGAGCAGGCTGTCGATCTCGTCCTGGCTGAGCGCGCGCCCGGTCTGGCCGGCCAGTGCCGCGTCCTCGTCGCCCTCCGCCGGCGCCTCGCCGTCCCCGTTCTGACCGTCCCCGTTCTGACCGTCATCATCCTCGCCCGCCATGGCGGCCCATTCGGCGGCGAGGGCGTCTTCGTCGATCGGTTCCTTGATGTCCTGATCGTCCGCCATCACTGCACCAGCATTTCCTTGAACAGAACGTCGTCGATCTTCGCCGGGGCCATGAGCTGATTGGCCCGCGCCAGCAATTCTTCCTTCAGCCGCATCAGGCCGGCCGAGCCCTCGAGATCCTCGAGGCGCAATTCGCGCAGGTAGATCTGGAAGGTATCGATCAGGCGCGGCTGCACCTTCTCGAGCACATGAGCCAGGGCCGGATCGCCGAACTGCAGCGCCAGCTTGATCTTGAGATAGGCGGCGCGGCTGCCGGTGGTGTGCAGATTGACCAGCATGTCGGGCAGGTCGTAGAAGATCGGCTCGGCGTGGGCCGCCGCCTCGTCGCCATGGCCGCCGCCATGCTCC
>JAQVKV010000312.1 GCA_028694545.1 Zavarzinia sp.
GAAGGTTTCACCTGCGATCACGACAGCGTGTTGATCGAACGCTACCGCAAGGCGGGCTTCGTCCTGTTCGGGCGTACCGCCTCGCCCGAATTCGGCCTGACCTCGACCACGGAAAGCGTGCTCCACGGCCTGACCCGCAACCCCTATGACCGGGAGCGCACGGCGGGCGGTTCCTCCGGCGGGGCGGCGGCGGCGGTCGCGGCGGGCATCCTGCCGCTGGCCCATGCCTCGGACGGCGGCGGCTCGATCCGCATTCCCGCCGCCTGCTGCGGCCTGTTCGGGCTGAAGCCCAGCCGGGGCCGTGTGACCATGGGCCCCGACCTCGCCGAAGGCTGGGGCGGCATGTAGACGGTCCATGCCGTCGGCCGCTCGGTCCGGGATTCCGCCGCCCTGCTCGACGCGACGGCACTCCCTGCCCCGGGCGATCCTTATGTGGCACCGGCGCCGAACCGGCCCTGGGCGGCCGAAGTCGGGGCCCCGGTCGGGCGGTTGCGCATCGCGCTGTGCCTGGAAGCACCGAATCCGACAGCGCTCGCGGCCCCCGCGCTGGACGCCATCGCGGCGATGCGGGCCGTCCTCGCCGATCTTGGGCATGAGGTGGTCGAGGTCGAACGCCTGCCGCTGGACGGGCCCCTGCTGAGTGCCGCGCAGCAGGGCATCATCGCCGCCAATGTCGCCCGCGCGGTCGAACAACGCCTCGCCGCACTGGGACGAGACGATGCCGCCGGTCTGATCGAGACCGTGACCGCCATGCTGGCGGAGGGCGGCAAGGCCCTGCCCGCCACCGTCTATCTCGACGGGCTGGCCGCGATCCATGGGGCTGGGCGGGCCATGGCCGCCTTCCTGGACGATGGCGGCTATGATCTGCTGCTCACGCCGCTGCTGCCGGACGCCCCGCCGCCGCTCGGCACGCTGTCGCTGTCGCCGGCTGATATCGCCGATTTCATCGGCGCGATCGGGCGTTATACCGCCTTCACCGGCCTGCAGAACATGACGGGACAGCCCGCCATGGCCGTGCCCGTCGGGCTCGACGCTTCGGGCCTGCCGCGCGCCGTGCAGTTCACCGCCCGGCTGGGCGATGAAGCTGGGCTGTTCCGCCTCGCGGCGCAACTCGAACAGGCCGCCCCCTGGGCCGGCCTGCGCCCGTCACTGAAAGCCTAGCAGCAATTGCAGGGTGCCGGCCGCAAGGCCGGTGACCGCGCCCAGCACCAGGAGGATCCATTCGTCCTCCTGGAAGGCGGGACGCAGCATGTCCTGGAATTCCTCGGTCGGCAGGGCGCGGATCTTCTCGGCCAGGCGGACCTGGAGGACACGCGCGCGATCCTTGTTGAACTTCTCGTCCTCCATGGGGTCCAGCGCGAAATCGGCCGACATTTCGGCGACCTTGGTGCGCATCGCCGCATAGGCTTCGGTGCCCAGCGTAATCTGCATGGTGCTGCGCGCGACCGGCGATTCCAGGATCGGCATCAGGCGCCGCTTCACGATCGACTTCGTGCGGCTGGAATATTTGCCGGTGATGATCTCGCGCGTGATCTGGCCGATGGTAAGCAACTCGTGGGCCGAAAGTTCGGCGAATTTGTCGGCGACCTCGTTCTGGCGCTTCAGGAACACGCCCTGGAAGCGGAAAGGTCCCACCTTCACCGGATGCAGCGGCCGGAACACCATGGCGAGCGCCAGCCAGTTGGTGATGAGGCCGAGCGTCGCGGCATAGACCGGCAGCAGCCAATGGGCCGGGATGAAGTAGAACAGCGCCATCTGGAGGAAGCCGAAGCCGAGGCCGATCCAGAAGCTGACATCGATGATGAACTTGAATTCCTTGTGGCCCACTTCCCTAAACATGCGCACCATCAGGGCACGGTCCCCGGCCATCTGACGCACCACCATCTGGCGCAGGTCGACCAGATTGTCGACGTCGGCCATGATCTCCATCATGAGTTCCAGCATGACGTCGGGCAGTTTCTCGCGCACATGGCCATAGACCCTATTGCGCACGAGACGCGGAAGGTTCTGCCACAGCACCCGGTTCTGCTCTTCCATCACCTCGTCGACGATTTCCTCGATCCGGCGCTCGATCGCATTGGCGACATAGGCCGCGATCAGTTCCGGATTCATCTCGTTCAGGAATTCGCCGACCGAGCCGAGCTTGGCCAGCGTCTTGTCGACGACGATGCCCGCCATCTTCTCGGCCTTGCGCGGGATGATGCCCTGCCAGCCGAGCCACAGCGGCCGGTAGCCGATGAAGTGAATGGGATAGAAGACCATCTGGATCGCCATCCAGACATGGCCCCAGGTCACGATGGCGGCGACGATCGGAATGGAAACGAAGCCCCAGAAATCCGGGCGCGCGTATAACGCCTGCCAGAAGGCAGCGAGTTCCTCCATGAAATGCCTCTCCCCGATAGCTCTTGCCGGCGCCCTTGGTCTTTTTCCGACGAGGCTATGGGGTCGCGGCGCCGCTCACAAGCGGTCTCAATCCCCAATGCGGGGTCTTCGGCTCAAAGCCGCCCACGCGGTTTGCGCCACAGGGCAAGGAAGTCGAGAATGGCCTGGCGCCCGGCGACGCTGTTCAGCACCGCATGCCCGTCCTCGGCCGGCAGGACCAGGGAGCGGGCATTGGGCCGCCCCATCATATAGGCGCCGCAGTCCCCGCTCTGGCCGACGGCCGCCCGGCTGGAATACCAGGGATCACCGACGCTGACGATGCTCAGAACCGGTTCCGACGCAGGCGCCTCGAGACCGGCGATGATCGGCGCGCCATGACAGGTCCAGGCAGCGATGATGCGGCCCCGGAAGGCGTCGCCACGATAGAGCGCGGCGGTCACCCCGCCCTCGCTGCCGCCGATCAGGAACATGTCCGCGGCATCGACCCAGGGCAGGCGCTGGATGTTGTGGATGGCGAAGGACAATTCGGTCGCACGGAAGTCATAGACAAAGAGGTTGAAGCCGCCCCGCCCCGTCGCCGCGTCGCATTGCAGTGGCCGGAAGTGACGCGCCATGGAATTCGGCGCGATCACCAGATAGCCCGCCCCCGCCAGGAAACGCAGGATCCCGACATCGCCGATCCCGGTACAGCCGTGCAGGTAGATGATGGTGGTCGGCGGATGGGCGTAACGCGGCGGCTCGTCCTTCACGTCGACCATGCGGCGCAGCTCGACCGTGCCGCCCGCCGTCGGCGACGGCAGGGCGACAAGCGCCTGGTTCCAGGTCCGTTCAATGTCGGAAATGCCTGAATCACTTTCGCGCGCATCGGGAACGCGCCCGCCGCCGCAAGCACCGAGCGCAAAGGCCACCACCAGCAGGACGCCGGCCAGCCCCCTCATGCGCGAGCCTCCCCGGGCTCGAACAGGCCACCGCCGGCGATCCACCAGCCGGGCCGCCGGGCATGCAGGTCCGCCGCTGCCGCCTCGGCCGCGACCGGATCGGCGAAAAGAGCGAAACAGGTGGCGCCAGACCCGCTCATCCGGACGAGCAACGTCCCCGCGCAGGCCGAGAGTTCCCGGACGACATCGGCGATCACAGGGCGAAGGGCGATTGCCGGTGCCTCCAGATCATTGCGGGCACCGCGCAGGGCCGTAACGAATTCGGTGACGCCGGCCGGCACCGGATCGATCCGTTCCGCCGGGCCGAAGCGGCCGTCCAGGCCCCGGAACACCTCGGGTGTCGAAAGGGCGACGCCCGGATTGGCGAGCACGATGCCGAGGGGGGGCAAGGATGCGCCGAGCGGCGTCACGATCTCGCCCGTCCCCGCCATATGGGCCGCATGCGCCGCAAGACATACCGGCACGTCGGCGCCAAGTGCCCGCGCGCATTCGGCCAGCGCCGCCGGCGCCGGCACCCGCCCCCACAACCGCATCAGCGCCCTCAGGGTCGCCGCCGCATCGGCCGAACCACCGCCGATGCCCGAAGCGACGGGCAGGTTCTTTTCGAGCTTCAGGACGGCGCCGAGGCTGGGATCCCCCAGCGCCGCGCGCAGGGCGTGGGCGGCGCGCAGCACCAGATTGCAGGACGGATCGCCATCGATGGCGGCGGCGAAGGGTCCCTCCACCGCAAGCCGGATCTCGCCGGCCGGGCCGGCCACGGCGGCGATCCGGTCACCGACGGCGGCGAAGGCGACAAGAGACTCGAGCAGGTGGTAGCCGTCCGGCCGCCTGCCCGTCACATGCAGGTAGAGATTGACCTTGGCCGGCGCCGGTTCGACGACCATGGCGATGGCAGTCTCAATCGACACCGGGGATCAGTCTTTCGGGCGGCAGCCCCTTTTCGAGCTTCGCCTCGATCAGGGCCTGCTGTTCCGCGTCGGGTTTCAGGGCGAGCGCGGTGCGCCACTGGAACTCCGCCTCGCGCTTGCGGCCAACGGCCCAATAGGCGTCACCCAGGTGATCGTTCAAAGTGGGGTCGCCGGGGCGCAGGCTCACCGCCTTCTCGAGTTCGACGACGGCCTCGTCGAAGCGCCCCTGACGGAAATAGACCCAGCCCAAGCTGTCGATGATGTAACCATCATCGGGCCGGTCGGCG
>JAQVKV010000313.1 GCA_028694545.1 Zavarzinia sp.
CAGTCGATGGCCTTGGCTCCGAAGTCGAGGCGGCACTTGATCTCGACCCCGTCGACGTCGAAGCCGTTGCGCGTCTCGATATAGGCGCCATGCTGGCCCTCGAGATAGGCGTACTCGATGGTGTCGATCTGGTTCGGGCTGGCCGCCAGATACCAGGCGGTCTCGCTGGCGGCGTCGAGCCGGGGCTCGCTGATCGGCGCCAGCGTCCTGATCGACTGCGGCACCACGCTGGACGTCGCGGCGGGCACGAGGTTCTGGGCCACCAGCTGTTCGGCTTTCAGTTCCAGTGAGGCCGGCACGATCAGGAAGGCAGGCCGGACGTTCAGCACCGTCTTCTTGTCGAGGCCGGTCTGCTTGGCCATCGCCGCGCGCGCCGCTCCGACGCTGCTGACATCGAGCGCCGCGCCGGTGCCTGCCAGGTTCTTGTGGGTGGTGTGGAAGAGCGCATTGCCGTCGGCCATCGCCGGGTTGGCGGTGATGATGCCCCAGACCACGTCCGACTCCAGCTGGGCGATGGAGTTGCCGTACATCGCCGGGATGCGGGTGAAGGCGTCGAGATCGTCGTTGATCAGCGTCTGACGGGTGATGGCGACCACCCGGCCATAGGTCTTGACCTTGTAGCTCTCCTTGCTCTCGCCCAGCGTGCCGCGCTTGAACTCGCCGCTTTCGCCGACCTCGAGCAGCTGCGGGGCTTCGCCGAGCTGGACGCGATGCATCGCCTTGAAGTCGGTCGCCAGCACCTGGCGACAGAACAGCATGAAGGTGCGGGGATAGGCCTCGTAGGCCTGCCGCAGCGTCTTGTTGGTGACGGCCGACAGGATCTCGGGGAAGTCCGAGGTCGAGTGCAGCGCGCGCGTCGCCACCTCGTCACGCGACAGGCCGCGCGTGTTGACCCCGGCATTGCCGAGGCTTTCGCGGGCGAGCTCCAGCAGCGTCATGCCGCGATACTGGCGCGCGGCGTCCTCGAGCTGGAACAGCGTTGGGCTGTAGCGGTGCAGCAGTGCGTTCGCCACCGCGTCACGGCGGGTGATGCACTCGTCTCGGCCGCCGAGCGGGACGGAGACATGGGGGAAGTTCCGGGTCTCGTCGGATTTCGCGGCGACCTGGTCGAGGATCAGTCGGCGGGACTCGTCGATGCTGACGCCGCGCTTGACCAGATCCTCGGCGAAGCCGCGCTCGAGGTTCAGCCGCCCGGCCAGATCGTAAATGGTGGAGACGCGGTCGCGCTCGGCCTCGCGGGCGCGGGTGGCGACCACTTCGGTATCGGGCGCGGGAGTTACCTGCGTCTTCTGGCTGCGCGTCTCGCTGGCCGCGACCTTCGGGTCGGGCGCAGCCGGTTTCGGCTCGGTCATGGGGGTGTCCTCGGTTTCGACCGGCGCGGTCGGCTGGGTGTTGGCGGGGGTTGCGGCGTCGCTCGCCGGGGTCTGGGTCGTGTCCGTCATCGGGATCGGTCCTTTCGTGGTGGAAGGGGCGTCCCGGCGGTGGAGGACGCAGTCGTGAAGGGGGTGCTGGGCGCGGAAGCCCGCTGCTGGGTCGGCTCCGACCGCGACGGCGGAGACCTCGAAGGGCGTCCAGTCCACCGCGCGCCAGAGCTCGCGGGCGCCATCAGGCTTCGAGATATCAAACCGGTGGACCTGGTAGCCGATGGAGACGGCGCGGATGTGCCCCGCCTGGATGTCGCGCCAGATCGGCTCGACATCGGCACGCTCGCTGATCCGGACCAAGGCGATGCCGCGACCGTTCTCGATCCGGGCCGAGCCCGGCACGACCGAGCCGATCACCGCGTCGAGCGTGTCGAGCTCGTGCACCTTCAGGAACGGCGCGCCCGCGTTCAGCCGGTCGAGCCGGACATGGGCCGGGTCGAGGCTGAGTTCCTCGTCATAAGGCTCGCCGAAGAAGGTGGCACGGCGGACGCGAGCCCCGGCCGACCAGACCACCTCGACGGTGCGGTTGTCGGCATCGGCCGTGTTCGGCGCAAGCTCCGCCGACCGGCGCATGGCCGGCAGTTCGATCATCGTGTCCATGAAGGTCAGTCCTGTTGGTCGGCCTGCGCCGGGTCTGTATCCGCGTCGGCGGTCGGGTCGTCGGCGTCTGGTTCGTCGGCGGCCGGATCGTTCGCCGGATCGCTGGCCCCGTCTTTGGATTGTGCGCTGCCGGTCTTGGTGACGCGGCGAGGGTCGCTGTCGAGGACCAACCCCAGCGCGTCGAGCTTGGCGTTGGTCGCCGCGATCTCGGCCAGCACGGCGTCGGGGTTGCGGCCCTGCCGGGCGATCACCTCGGCCAGCGTCATGGTGCCCGAGCGGATGGACAGCAGGTTCGCCATCGCGTCCTTCTGCGGATCGACCGCCTCGAACTTCGGCGGCGACCATTCCACAGGCACGATCGGCGACGGGATCTGCCCCGCCGCCCATGCGGCTTCCGTGAACCACCGCCACACCGGGGCGCAGAACATCGGGATGAACAGCTGCCATTGGACGGCGTCGATCTGGCGGCGGAACTCCACGAGACCCGCCCGGATCGAGGAGTAGTTCACTTGGGACAGGTCCCCCGTCAGCAGCTCGTAGGGCACGCGGAAGCCTGCCGAGATCGTGTGCAGGCTCGCGCGCTTGTATTCGCCGTAGCCGCCCGTCGCCGAGGGCTGGTTGAAGCGGATGTCCTTGCCGCCGCGGGCATAGGCGATCAGCCCCGGCTCGAACTGTTCCACCCGGTTGCCGTCGGCATCGACCACGGAGGGCGCGATGCCCTGTTGCGCCTCGTCGTCGCCGAAGACGATGGCGGTGACGCAGGCCTCGGTCTTCTTGCGAACCAGTTCGGCCACTTCATAGTCGTCGAGATCACGCAACGACCGGATCACCGGCGCGCCCCAGGGGACGCCGCGCGCTTGCGTGCGCTGCTTCTCGTAGACATGGGCGATCTCGGTCGCGGGGACCGGGCGGCTCTGCAACCCGTTCTGCAAGGCCCCGTAGGCGTCGCCCGGATGCTCGGCATGCAGCCAGTAAGCCCGGCGCTTCCCGACCGGGTCGAACTCGATCCCCTGCACGAGGCGCCCTGCGCCGAGGGCTCCGGACTTGGTGGCGTCGAGGAAGTCGGCTTCCAGCACCTGCAATTGCAGCGGCACCGGCAGGCCGTCGCTCGCGCGCCGCAGGCGGCGGCGCACCAGAACCTCGCCCGCCTCGACCATCTCCCGGCAGATCAGCGTCTGCAGGCCATAGAAGTCAAGCTGGCCATCGGCGTCGCAGTCCGCCGTCCAGCGTTCGAAGAGCGCATCGACCTTCCGGTCCAGCTTGTCGTCGCCGCTAGCGGCGCGGGGCATGATGCCCGCGCCGATGATGTTGTTGACCAGCACCGCCACGGCCTTGGCCGCATGCGGGTTGTTGCGCACCAGATCGCGCATGCGGTCGCGCAGCAGCGCCCCGGCGACGCCGATTTCGGTGTCGGCCGAGGATCCCGGCGCGCGCCAGCCGTCCGTCCGTCGCCCGCGCGCCGCGCCGTCATAGCCACGCGTCAGCGTCTCGAATGCCTGACGCGCCATCACGCGCCGAGCCGCCATGCGCGGCGCCACCGTGGCGATGGCGTGGTCGAACCAGGTCGCCGACATCAGCGATCCCCGCGCGAGAAGCCAGCGAGCCCCGCCACGGGCAGCGGGCGGCTGAAGCCCGCGATGGCGCGCTCGATGGTCCGGATGCGGGCGAGCAGATCCTCGGCCGAGCCGTAATCCACCGACTTGCCGTCATAGCTGACGCGCGTCGTGCCGCTGGCATAGGCCCGGCGCAGCGCCGAAAGCTCGGTTTCCGTCCAGTCGATCATGTTCAGAACCATCCCTCCCGCCGCCCGAGCCAGTCGGAGCGGCGCTTGCCCTGCGGGGCCTGTCCCGGCCGGTTGATCTGCCCGGCGGGATCGGTGTCGGTGGGGGCGGCCCCGAGCTGATCCTCGAGGTCGCGCCATTTCTCGTCGGGCCAGCGGTCCGCGCCCGCGATCCAGGCGGCTGCGCGGGCGTAGACCCGGCAATCCAGCGCCTCGTTGCGCTCGCGCAGCTTCTGCCATTCCAGCCGGGCGAAGCCGCGCTTGGTGCGCACCGTCACCAGCTGCTCGGCCACGAACTGCTTCAGCCATTCGTTCTCGACCCAGTGCGGCAGGTGCACCGAGCCGGGCGGGAACGCCGCCCCGTCGGCCATCTCCTCCTCGGTCGGGCGTGCCAGCCGCAGGAAGCGGTAGGTTTCGGCCTTGAAGGTCGAGACCGCCACGGTCCAGAGCCGCGCCCCGCGCCGCAGGCGTTTGCCGCCCTCGGTCGCGTCGACAAAGGTCGGCCCCGACACCGGGCTCGAGCGGTTGAACCCCTCGACGCCCTTGACCGGCGACACCTGCGCGAAGCCTTGCGCCCGCGACCAGGAATAGACCGCCGGGGCCTCGTAGCCGGTGTCGATGGCGAGCCGCGCGATCCTGAGATGCGCGCGGCGTTCATGCGGCCAGGACCTGTCCAGCAGCGCGGTCAG
>JAQVKV010000314.1 GCA_028694545.1 Zavarzinia sp.
GCAAGGACACCGGAAAGGTCACGGCCGGTCGCGCTCGCGAAGGCGGAAAGCCAGTCCTCCACCGTGATGGCCTGGCCGTCGAAGCGCGCGAAATAGAGATCGGTCGCCCGGCGATAATCCTCGGGCCCCACCATGGTCTTCAGCAGGCGGCAGATTTCCGCGCCCTTCTCGTAGACCGTGGCGGTGTAGAAATTGTCGATCTTCTGATACTGCTCGGGCCTCGCCGGATGGGCCAGCGGGCCGGCGTCTTCTGGGAACTGGCGGGCGCGAAGGGCGCGCACGTCCTTGATGCGCTGCACCGGTTCGCCGCGCTCGTCGGCGCTGAAGGACTGGTCACGGAAGACGGTCAGGCCTTCCTTGACGCAGAGCTGGAACCAGTCGCGGCAGGTGATGCGGTTGCCGGTCCAATTGTGGAAATATTCATGGGCGACCACGCTTTCGATCCGCTCGAAATCGAGGTCGGTCGCGGTCGCCGGATCGGCGAGGAGGAGGGAGGCGTTGAAGATGTTCAGCCCCTTGTTCTCCATCGCGCCCATGTTGAAGTCGCGCACGGCGACGATCATGAAGAGGTCGAGGTCATATTCACGCCCGTAAGCCTCCTCGTCCCAGCGCATGGAGCGTTTCAGCGCGTCCATCGCATAGGTGACGCGGGGGCCCTGGCCGGGGTCGGTGAACAGGCGCAGGTCGACGCGCCGGCCCGACGCGGTGACGAAATGATCCGCCACCATGTCCAGATTGCCGGCGACCAGCGCGAAGAGATAGGACGGCTTGGGGAAGGGATCTTCCCAGACCGCGTAATGCCGCTCTCCGTTCAGATCGCCGCTCTCGATCGGGTTGCCGTTGGACAGAAGCTGGCCGAAAGCCTTGGGGGCCTCGATCCGCACGCGATAGCGCGAGAGCACGTCCGGCCGGTCCGGGAACCAGGTGATGCGGCGGAACCCCTCCGCCTCGCATTGGGTGTAGAAGCGGCCCCCGGACATATAGAGCCCTTCGAGGGCGCCATTCGTCTCCGGATCGATCGTTACCACCGTTTCCAGGGTGAAGCGGTCGGGCACTTGCGCGACGATCAGGCGTTCGTCCTCGATCGTGTAGGCTTCGGGGGCGAGCGGCGTTCCGTCGAGGGCGACCGAGACGGTGGTCAACTGCTTGCCGTCGAGGATCAGCGGGCCTTCGCCGTTGCGGCGGAGCGCAAGGCAGGCGCGAACTTCGGTGCCACGCGGCGCAAGCTTGAATTCGAGGGCGATGTCGTCCACCAGAAAGGCGGGCGGGCGGTAATCCGCGAGGCGGACGGGAACGGGGATCTCGGTCTTCATGATGACCATAGGTAAGACTTGCGTGGCGCCGAGGAAAGGGGCCCGCTGGCGATGAGTACCATCGAACAGGGAAAAACCGCCATCGTCCTGGTTGCGGCGCGGGCGCGGAACGGCGTCATCGGCCGCGACGGCGGCATGCCCTGGGCCATGCCGGGCGACTTGCGCCATTTCAAGGCGCTGACCCTTGGCCATCCGCTGATCATGGGCCGGCGCACCTATGGGGCGATCGGGCGGCCCCTGCCCGGGCGGCCCACGCTAGTGCTGACGCGGGATGCCGGCTTTTCGGCGGAAGGCGTCGCCGTGGCCGCCGACATCGGCGCGGCGCTCGATTGGGGGCGGGCGACGGCGCGGGCGCTGGGCGTCGGCGCGGTGATGGTGGTCGGCGGGGCCGAGGTCTATGCCGCCGCCCTTCCCTTCGCCGACCGGTTGGTGATTTCCGAACTGGATCTCGAGGTCGAGGGCGACACGGTCTTTCCACGCCTCGACGTTGGTTGGCGCGTGGTGGAGCGTGTGGCTCATCCCCGGGGGGCGGGTGATGACGCGGGCTTTGACGTCGTCACCTACGAGCGTAGATCCGTCTAGTTACCAATTTACACAATAAGTAAATTTGTATAGTCTTCGTTCCATAAAGGGAGGAGGACATCAATGACCATGCAGGCATCCGTGCGCCCGGCGGGGAACGGCGCGCCGCCAGCGGCCAGGGGCGGCATTCCCTGGCTCGGCCACATGCTGTCCTTCGCCGGCAATCCCTATCGCTTCGTCGAGAAGGTGGCGCGGGAAGGCGGCGAGATCGTCTCCTTCACCATGATGGGCCAGAAGATCGTCCTGCTGACCGGCGACGAGGCGAGCGAGATCTTCTACCGCTCCTCCGACGAACAGCTCGACCAGTCCGCCGCCTACAAGCTGATGACACCGATCTTCGGCGAGGGGCTGGTGTTCGACGCGCCCATCGCGCGCAAGAACGAGCAGCTGCGCATGCTCATGCCCTCGCTCCGGGTCGAGGCGATGCGCGACCATTCCCACAAGATCGTGCAGGAGGTGGAGGACATCATCGCGGACTGGGGCGACGCGGGCGAGATCGAGCTGGTCAAGATGATGAAGCAGCTCACCATCAACACCGCCAGCCACTGCCTGCTGGGCCGCGAGTTCCGCTACGAGCTGAGTGCCGAATTCGCCGAGATCTATCACGATCTCGAACAGGGCGTGCACCCGCTCGCCTATCACTTCCCCAATCTGCCGATCCCGAAGTTCCGCCGTCGCGACAAGGCGCGCAAGCGCCTGCAGGAACTGGTGGGCGGCATCGTGAAGAAGCGGGCGTCCCAGGCCGAAAAGCCGAGCGACATGTTCCAGACCCTGATCGACATGCGTTACGAGGACGGCACCAAGCTGGACGAGAACGAGATCACGGGCCTGTTGATCGGCGCGATCTTCGCCGGTCACCACACGTCCTCGGGCACCGCCGCCTGGGTGTTGCTCGAATTGCTGAAGAATCCGCCCGTGCTGCGCCAGGTCCGTCAGGAACTGGACGAATTGCTGGGGGCGAAGGGGGCGGTGACGTTCCAGAGCCTGCGTGAGATGCCGGTACTCGAAAACGTGCTGAAGGAAGTGCTGCGCCTCCACCCGCCGCTGATCATCCTGATGCGCAAGGTCTCGGAAGACCTGAACTTCAAGGGTTATACCATCAGGGCCGGCGACATGGTCTGGGCCTGTCCGCCGGTGACGCACCGCCTGTCGCGCCTGTTCTCCAACCCGACCGTGTTCGATCCCGACCGCTTCTCGCCCGAACGCCGCGAGGACCGAAACCTCATGGCCTATCAGCCCTTCGGCGGCGGCAAGCACAAATGCTCGGGCAATGCCTTCGCGATGTTCCAGATCAAGGCGATCTTCGCCGTGCTGCTGCGGCGCTATGATTTCGAGCTGATCGACGCGCCCGAGACCTATGTCGACAATTACAAGGACATGATCGTCCAGCCGATGGAGCCGTGCCGCATCCGCTACCGCCGGCGGGGCGCCGACAGCTTCACCAGCGACTACGGCAAGGACGAGCCGCCGGCCGCCGGCAAATGTCCGGTGGATCACGAAAGTCTGGCCACGGCGGCGGCGCCCGCGGTCACGGTCGTGGTGGACCGGGGCCTGTGCCAGGGCCACGCCATGTGCATGGGCGAGGCGCCGGGCCATTTCCAGGTCGGCGACGATGGTGTCCTGCGCATCGTGAAGGACAGCGTGTCGGATGCCGAGATGGAGGCGGTGCAATCCGCCGTCAACTATTGCCCGAACGCGGCGCTGCGCCTGGAACGGCATCCGTGACGGGGGCGGAACCTTGAAAGTCTTCGTTACCGGCGCCACCGGCTTCGTCGGCGCCCATAGTGCCCGCGCCCTGCTGGACGCGGGCCACGACGTGCGCCTGCTCGTCCGCTCGAAGGAAGCCGTGACCGGCTATTTCGCCCGCTGCGGCCACAGGGTGGACGATCTCGTCCAGGGCGACATGCGCGACCAGCCCCTGGTCGAACGCGCGATGAAGGGCTGCGACGCCGTGCTGCACGCCGCCGCCCTCGTCTCGGTCGATCCCAAGCGCGCGGACGAGATCTATCGCAACAATGTCGCCGGCATCGATGCCGTGCTCGGCACCGCCTGCCGGCTCGGCATCGGGCGCATCGTCTATGTCTCCAGCCTGTCCGTGCTGTTTCAGAAGGGGGTCACACGGATCGACGAGACGGTGCCGCTGGGCAATCCCGCCAACGCCTATGCCCGCTCCAAGCGCGATTGCGACGACCATGTGCGGCGCATGCAGGCGGACGGCATGCCGATCCAGATGACCTATCCCGCCGGCATCTTCGGGCCGGACGATCCGAAACTGTCGGAAGCCAATCACGGCGTCGCCTCCTTCGTGAAGGTGGTGCCGCGGACGAGCACCGGGCTTCAGGGCATCGACGTCCGCGATCTTGCTCTCGTGCATCGCTTCCTGCTGGAGCACGACGGCCCGGACGATCCAGGTGCCGCGCGTTACATCGTCGGCGGCCATTACTACCCGTGGGCCGAGTTCCGCGACCTGCTGCGGCGGATCACCGAGCGGCGCATCGCCGGGCCGCGCCTGCCGGGTGCCCTGCTGCGCACCATGGGAAGGGGCACCGACATGCTGCGCCGGCTGGTCCCTTTCGAGACCCAGGTCTCGGCCGAGG